>PFUR01000003.1:37537-108879 GCA_002790195.1 Flavobacteriales bacterium CG_4_9_14_3_um_filter_40_17 | reverse complement strand
CTTTGAGTTTGAGAAAAGAAAAATCATCGTGTTCTACGGCGATGTTCAGCCGCACATCTTTCAGGAATGTGATGCTGTCGAGTTGCAATTTGAATGCGGAAAAGTTATCAGCAGGAACCGAAAGTTGGGCGTTGATACCTTCTTTGGCAATATAGATTCGCCCCAAAACATCGAGCTCATTCCAAGTAATAAACAGATGGTTTCTGAAAATTTCCGGATTTTCGATTTTGGCATATTGGTAAAAAGAAAGAGTGAGCCTTTTTTTTCCGGCTTCGGCAATGAGTGCTTCCCTTTCTTTCGCGCTTAAGGTGTTGTACAGTTGCATGCTATACTTTGATTAAGTTTAAAAGAAAATTTCTAAGGGTGCAAAGATAAGGAACTTAAACGGATAGTTTAGGTTATGACTATCTATCGCATGAGAAATCAAAATTCCAAAAACTCGACCCACGTGTTGAGTTCCAATTTGTTGATAAAACCCTGAAGCAAGTGGATTTTATAATTGGTATAGCAAAAATTAATGGGTTTTGTACCCGATGTGTTCAGCAAGTTTGATTTTTCGAGTACATGCTTGGTTTGCCTGGCTACAGCTTCGCCCGAATCGATTATTGTAACCGATGGAGGAAGTATTTTTTTGAGTTGCGGGATTAGATAAGGATAGTGTGTGCATCCCAACACCAAACAATCGATGTTTTTTTCGAGCATCGGCTCGATGTAATTTTTAAGTAGCGCGAATGTTTTTTCGGAATTTGTTTCGCCCGATTCGATTAGCTCTACCAAACCGTCGCCTCGTTGCTCCATAATCTCAATATTTTTGGCATGCAGGTTTGCAGTTTGATGGAACAAAGCACTTGATAAAGTTCCTTTCGTAGCGAGAACACCCACCCGGTTGGTGTCTGTCAGGGAAGCTGCCGGTTTGATGGCCGGTTCGATTCCGATAAAGGGGATGTCGTATTTTTGCCGTAAGGTGGCAATTGCAGCGGTTGTAGCGGTGTTGCAAGCTACAACGATTGTTTTGCAACTATTTTTTAGTAGAAATTCCGTGTTTTTGATGGATAGACGGACAATTTCTTCCGGTTTTTTATCGCCGTATGGTGCGTTTTTACTATCAGCCAAATAGATGACTTGCTCGTTGGGCAATAGTTTTGAAATTTCTTTCCAAACGGTTGTCCCGCCTACGCCGGAGTCAAAAATTCCAATGGGAGATGTAGTTGTCATAACAAAAAAGTTGCCCTAAAGTAAGAAAATCTCACTGAAAGGCAACAAATTAAAGTTTTTAAAAATGTTGGATTAGAGCCCCAATTCTTTTTTCACTTCAGGCAAAAGATTTTTACCATCGGCTACAATTAATGTGCTGGCATCCAAAACATACTCATATCCCAATTGTTTGGCTACTTTTTGAATAGCCGCACGGACTTTTTCCATGATGGGCCCGTAGAGGTCAGAGCGTTTTTGTTGCAATTCTTTGGCTGCCGATTCTTGTGCTTCACGTATTCTGTTTTCGACATCTGACATTTCGTTTGCTCTTCTTTCGTTTACTTCTTTAGGTTGTGTTTCAGCTTCTTTTTGGTATTGCTCTAACTTTTTTTGATATTCAAGGTAGGAAGTTTGAATGTCTTTGGTGTAGGTTTGTTCAAGTTTTTCCAATTGTTTGTTAGCTTCGATAGCTTCAGGCAAAACCTTGATAAGTTCTTGCGTATTGATGTGTGCCAATTTGCTTTGTGCATAGCTCATACTGCTGAGTCCAACGGTTAGTAACAATACTATTAGACTGGTTTTGAAATGTTTCATTGTTTTAAAATTTACTGTTTTAATTAATTTAGATTAGCGATTTTTATTGATTGTTTTCTTTGTTTTTCTTTTTTAATTTTTCTTCTTCCAATTTTTTTCTGCGGTCTTCAAATTCTTTTAATCGTTTTGCCCTGTCTGCTTCGATGGCTTTTTTGCGGTCTTCTAATTGTTTTGCTCGAGCAGCTTTTTTATCTTCAGATTCTTTCTTTTTGGCATCAAGCGATTGTTTTGCTTTGTCATCAGTCTGACCGGAAATGCTGTCCTTCACGTCTTCTTTCTTTTCTGCTTTTAATTGTTCTATTGTTTTCCCGGTTCGTCGAGCTTCTTGTTCCAACAACAATTGCTGTTTTCTGTCTTGCAGTTGTTGCAGCCTTTCTTGTTTTTGTCTTTCGGCTTCTGTTTTTTTCTGTTCTAGTTGTTGTTTACGTCCGTCAACTTTCGCAGTTGTTGAATCAGGCACGCTTCTTTCATCACCCCGCTCATTTCGTATTTGCTTAACGGTTTTTCCGGTTCTTCGTGCTTCTCTTTCATCGAGCAGTCGTTGTCTTCTTTGGTCAAATTCGAGTTGTCTTTTTTGTCTTTCCGTTTCGATAGCTTTTTTTCGTTCTTCCAACAAACGGAGCCTTTCATCTCTTTTGTTGGCTATTTGTTCTTGCCTGCTGAGTGTTTCCGAATCGGGCTCATTCAAAATAGACTCGATGGTTTCCTCGGTTTTCTTGCCGTTGGCATCTATTTTTGCATTTCTCGTAATCATCCGTACAATCAGGTCGCTAATATCGTATTTTTTTGCGGAATACAACATCACTACATCGGCAGATTTATCAAACACAAAATCGTATTGCCTCTTGGCAGCTATTTCCTGAACGGCGTTGAACACTTGGTCTTGTGCCGGCTGCGCCAATTGTCTTTTTTGGATGTCTAAATCGCCGTTCGGACCGAATCTTTTTTGTTGATAGTCCAATATCTGACTCTCTTGAAAAGCAATTTCATCTTCTCGTTCTTTGATCAATTCTTTGGTCAGAAAAACTTTTTCTTTCTCCAAAGCTTCTTTTTGCTGGTTGACAACGCTGTATTTTTCTTCAATTTCTTTTTTCCAATCTAAAACTTTTTTGTCGAGTAAACTTGCAGATTCTTGGTATTCGGGAATGTTTTTTAAAATATAATCCATGTCAACATAAGCGATGCGAACACCTTTTTGAGCAAAATTACTCATCCATAGAAGCAAAAAGCAGTGAACAAGGAAATATTTTGTTTTCATTCTGAAGTGTTTTAGAAAAAACCGTACCAAACTTAAAATTGTTGACCAATAATAAAATGTGTTTCCCAACCATTGGCTTTCAGGCTTCCCGGAAGATTGTCAAATCCGTATCCGAAATCGATACCCAACAAGCCAAATGCGGGCATAAATATACGAATTCCAAATCCGGCAGAACGATTCAAGTCGAAAGGATTGTAATCCCTGAACTTTTCAAACGAGGCACCACCTTCCAAAAATCCAAGTGTATAAATGGATGCAGCCTGACCCAAGGTGAGTGGGTATCTTAATTCTAACGAAAATTTGTTGTAAATCGTACCTCCATCAAAACTTGATAGCGATTGATTGGGATATCCTCTCAGTCCGATGGTTTCCCTGCCATCTAAACTAAAGTTGCCTAAGCCATCGCCACCCAAGAAAAATCGCTCGAATGGAGGTGTTCCCCGTTCAGAATTGTAGGAACCCAAGTACCCGAGTTCCGCGTTGGTTTTTAATACTAATTTATTGGCATACAAACTGTTGTACCACTCTCCTTTAAATTTAATTTTATAAAATTCCAAAAAACGGAATCTTTTCTGATCGATTAAAGATTGGTTGGGTGTACCGTCTGCATTTTGAAATCCCGGCAGGTTTTTTAAATTTCCGTAATCCGTACCACTCAATAGGGAGTATGGAGGGGTTACTTTTAGGCTAAGGTTGAAACTGGATCCGGCGACTGGGAAAATGGGGTTTACCCGCGTGTCGTTTCTGCTTATAGCTATGGTGTAGGCAAAATTGTTTGAAACACCGTCGCCAAAGGTAAACAAGCCGGTATTGAAATTATTGAGGTTGAAAAATTGAAAACTTACAGCCTGTGAAAGTGTAAAAAAGTCGTCCGGTACTTTGAGCCGTTTTGCCAACCCGAGCGTAATCCCGTCAATGGTAAAACTTCTGCTTTTGTCCACATCGTTGCGGATTCCATTAAACAAGAACTGCTTGCTGTGTGATAGTGTGGTTGAAAACTGCACGGGTTTTTTGCCGCCCAGCCAAGGCTCTACAAATGAAAAACTGAATACCCGCGAAGTACGGCTGGCCTGCAGCCGAAGCGCCAGCGATTGCCCGTCACCCATCGGGAGTGGTTTGTATTCTTCTTTTTTGAGAATATTGCGTATGGAAAAATTATTGAACGAAAGCCCTAAAGTACCAATAAAACCACCGCCGCCAAAACCACCTTGCAATTCTATCTGGCTGGAGCCTTTTTCGACCAAAGAATAGTTGATGTCTAAGATGCCTTCATCGGGTTTTACATTCTCAAATTTGGGATCTATTTGCTCCGGGTCAAAAAATCCGGTCTGGCCTAATTCCCGGATAGATCGCAATAGATTTGCTTTGCTGTACACTTGGCCAGGACGTGTGCGAAGTTCACGGTAGATGACATGGTCGTTGGTGCGCGTGTTTCCGTTGACACGGATTTCGTTGAAATGAGCCAATTTGCCTTCCACCACGCGGATTTCGAAATCGATGGTATCGTTTCTCACACCCACCTCAACAGGCGTGAGGTTTGAAAACAGATAACCATTGTTCTGATAGAGGTTGCTCAAGTCATCCGAATCGGGTTTGGAATCGTCTTTAATTCTTTTTTTGAAAAGGACACCGTTATAGACATCCCCTTTGTTGATGCCCAGCGCGTTCTTCAGGTCGATTTCTGAAAAAACAGAGTTTCCGACAAAATTGATATTTCCAAAATAAAATTTGTTTCCTTCTTCTAATTTTATTAGTAAATTAATTCTTTTTTTGCTGACTTTGATGAGCGTGTCGGAAAGAATACGGGCATCTCTGAAACCGCGTTCTTTGTATTTATCAACCAAGCTTTGAAGATCCTTGTGGTAATCATCTTCTATATATTTAGACCGTTTGAATAGCCGGTAAACCTTTACTTGTTTGGTTTTCTTGAGGGTTTTTTTGAGGCGGTAATCAGAAATTTTTTCGTTTCCTTCGAGAATTATTTTTCTGATTTTCACTTTGTCGCCTTTGTCAATGCGGATGACCATTTTCTCCGAGTTTTTACCTACCGTATCCGGAAGGGTATTGATAACGGTTTTGGTATTGAGATAGCCTTTCTTTTTATACTTGTTTTCCAAGTAATTTTTGGTATTGGTAATGAGGTTTTCGGTGACTTTGATTCCCTTGTTGAGCGAAGCTTCTTTGATAAGTTCCTTGGTTTTGCTTTTTTTCATCCCGACAAATTTCACTTCAGAAAGTTCGGGCAACTCTTGAATTTCAAGTTCTAACCATGCTTTATCACCTTCGACCTTGGTCAAATAAAAATTGACATTGCTGAAAAGCCCGAGCCCCCACAGCCTTTTCGTAATGTCGCTAAGTTTCACGCCGGGGATGGTGATGGGTTGACCGGGAATCAAGCCGGTATAAGTGATGATAGTTTGTTCGTTGTAGGTAACCACTCCGGTTACTTTGAGTTCTTCCAACAGGTATGTTTTTCCGTTTCCAAAAGTCAAGCCATCTTGAGCAAAAGTGTTTGCTGAAAGCAGGGATAAGGTGGCAAGGATTAGAAGGGATAGGTAATTTTTAGACATGTATTTATATGAGTTGCTCGCTAATTTTTCCAAAACGTCTTTCTCTTTTTTGATAGTCCAACAATGCTTTGACCAAATGTTCTTTTCTAAAATCAGGCCACAGCACATCTGTAAAATAAAATTCAGCATAAGCAGACTGCCAAAGTAGAAAGTTGCTGATGCGCAATTCGCCACTGGTGCGTATTAACAAATCTACATCCGGTAAATTTTGCGTGTAAAGATGATTATTAATCGTGGATTGGTCAATATCTTCTATTGAAATTATATTATTTTTAACTTTAAGTGCGATGGCTTTGGTGGCTCTGACAATCTCTTCTCTAGCACCGTAAGATAGAGCCAGAGCCAATGTTAAATTTTCGTTCTGCTTGGTTTGCTCAATAACCTCCGACAATTGACGTAATGCTTTTTTGGGCAGTTGTTCCAAACAACCAATGGCGATTAGTTTTATCGAATTTTTCTGAAGTGTTTTAAGTTCTTTCTTGAGTGATGATATCAAGAGGTTCATCAAGGTATCGATTTCTCTTTTGGGACGGTTCCAATTTTCGGTCGAAAAAGCGTAGAGTGTTAAATATTGAATACCCAATTTACCCACATTTTCAACGGTTTCTATTACAGATTCCGTACCTTTTTTGTGCCCGAACACTCTTTCATATCCATGGCTCTTAGCCCAACGCCCATTGCCGTCCATGATGATGGCCAGATGATTGGGAAGGTGTTCTTTGATTAATTGGCTTTCTATCTGTTCCATTATTCTCTGCAATAACAAGGCCTTTTGCCAAAGGTGTAGGAAAGTGTAAGGCCTGTAAATACAAACCAGTCGTTGCTTTTCACATTGCCAAAATTTTGACCGTCAAAAGTGTCGTTGTCGTTGGGATTGCTTAAGTCCAAATTGTCGGTGAAGGTATAGCGGGCACCAACTTCAAATGCCAAGATAAACCGCTCGGTCATTTTAACTTTGTACCCCACCACCATCGGGATGGCAACAGAAGAGTCGTTACCGGAAAGCGTCCCGTATTGAAAGAAACTCAAGCCGGAATACACGTAAGGGGTGTGTGTAAACCCGTATTCGTGCAAGTCAAAATCCCAAAAATTAAATTCCATTCCCGCCGATGCTTCTTTGACCGTGTTTTTGAATCTGAATCCGCGTTGTTTTCTTTTGCCGATATCCGAATCTGCATCGTCGGCGGAAACCCTGGCGTAGGTGAAAGATGCGCGATAGGCATATCTCGGGCTTCTGTTCCACTTGGCAACCGCACCAATAGCAAATCGGTTTGGGGCAATATAATCGGTTTTCCCGACATCGGAAATCAGGTTGCTGCCGCCTCCAAAGATTCCCACCTCGTAGATTTGTGCACGAACAGGTATGTAGCTGATGAACATCAAAATAAATCCGAATAAATACTTCATGTTTTTAAAAGTTTGCAAATATAACAAATCTGCTTACGATTCAACAATTTACTGTCAATTCGTGCACGAATTAAAACTAAAGTTGCTTTAAATTATTGTTGCAGGTTTCGTTTATCCTCGCCCCATAGCAATTTTTTACGGAGTGTTTTGTAGAAACCTTCACCCTGTAGTTCAATCATGTTGATGTGAAAGGGTGCTTTTTTTATGGTGAGGGAGGTTTCGTTGGCAAAAGTAATCAGGTTGGCATCCAACGAAACCAAATAATTGGGTTCCCGGCCGGTAACTTTGAGCCTTACCGTCACGTTGTCGGGGATGATGAGAGGCCTGGCATTGAGGTTGTGTGGGGCGATTGGGGTCAGCACCAACGCTTGTGTTTCGGGACTGATAACCGGCCCGCCGCAACTCAGCGAATAGCCTGTCGATCCAGTCGGGGTCGATATAATCAGCCCGTCTGCCCAATATGCGTTGAGATATTCGTCGTTGAGCCAAGTTTCGATGGTAATCATTGAGGTGGTATTGCGTCGGCTCAGTGCAATTTCGTTTAGCGCGATTTGTTGTCCAGGTGTTTCATCACTAGGCAAATCAGATTCCAAAAGAATTAAGCTTCTCTTGCTGATGGCATATTGACTGTTTAAAAGACAGTCAAGTGCTTGATTAAATTTTTCTTTCTGAACGTTCGCCAGAAAGCCGAGCCTTCCGATGTTGAGTCCCAAGACCGGGATGCCCGAATCTCGTACGTAGTTGACCGAGCGTAAAAAAGTGCCGTCGCCACCGATGCTCAAAAAAAGATCAAAAGTGCCATCCAAATCTTCCGAGCTTGAGAAAGTCAGAAAATGGGCAACATCAAGCCCGGACGAAAGTGCTTCATCGCGCAATTCATTTTCCAAAACTGGTTTCAGTTGCCGGGCTTTTATACAAGCTAATACAGATTTCAAACTGTCTATCATCTGCGGGTGTTTCACGTAACCAAAAACGGCAATTTTCATCAGATTTAAATGTTTAAATACCTATTTAGATACTCCGACCGGTCTTTTAGGTTGCTCATCAATTTGTCTTCTTCGTGTTCAGAAACAATTTGATAACCATACCTTCTAAAAGATTGAATAATCGGGTTGATGGCGATTGGGCCGATTTTGAGTGTGACCTGTAAGGTGTCAGGACTGTTTTCAGAGATAAATGCACCGAGCATTTTCCCGTCATTCGACTCTACAATTTGGCAGATTTTACTCATCGAGTGTTCGGTGGTGTTGTGTTCGATAATGAGGATATTACCGGGTTCGGTCAGAAAAGGAGTTTCGTATATGAAATTGAGCAAATCTTCCAATAAATAAGAACCGTTATATAGATTTTCATCATCGACTATGGGCATTATGTCAGTATGATTTTGCGCAAATAAACCCAATACTTCCAGCCAATTATATGAGTTTTTAACGTAAAATAAATCAAGCAGGTATTGATAATCTTCAATATTTTTACCCAAATCTAAATCGTGTATATCTTCCTTAGACAACATTCCCAAAAGATGCGAATCAATGACGGGCAAGTGATTGGTGTCATTTTTTTTAAACGAATCTTTGGCTTGCTTCAAAGTGTTTTTTAAAGTAAGCGGTTTAATATCTGTGTTGATAAAGTCGGTAATTTTCATTTTCTGTGAAACTGAATTCATATGCATGCAAAATAATCATTTTTTAGGACATCTAAAGGTTTGCTCTTTGTATTTTTGCAATCAAAATCTCAATTATGGCTAAACTCAGTGTCAACATCAATAAAATAGCCACTTTGCGCAATTCTAGAGGAGGCAATACGCCCGATTTATTGAAAGTGGCGCGTGATGTGCAAGCTTTTGGCGGACAAGGAATCACGATTCATCCGCGGCCCGACCAACGTCATATCCGTTATCAGGATGCGTACAGCTTGGTCAATGTGGTCACGACCGAATACAACATCGAAGGAAACCCGATTCCCGATTTTGTCGATTTGGTATTGAAAATAAAACCGACGCAAGTGACCTTGGTTCCCGACACAGTCGATGCCATCACCTCAAACGCGGGTTGGGATACGCGCAAGCACAAAGGTTTTTTAAGTGAAATTATTTCTGAATTTCTAAGAAACGGCATCCGGACATCTATTTTTGTGGATCCCGAATTAAAAATGGTAGAAGGCGCAAAAGAAACTGGTACCGACCGAATTGAATTATACACCGAATCTTTCGCCAAAGAATATGAAGCAGGGAATAAAAAGGGAATTGACACCTATGCCGAGGCAGCTAAACTCGCCTCAAATTTGGGTTTAGGTGTCAACGCCGGACACGATTTGAGTTTGCAAAACATCGCTTTTTTCGCGCAAAATGTCCCGAATCTGTTGGAAGTTTCTATCGGCCACGCGCTTATCTGCGAGTCGCTTTATTTGGGATTAGAAAACGTAATCCAATTGTATTTGCGAAAATTGGATAATGAAGGCAATAGACAATAAACATACTATCAATAACGAACTTGTAAGATTAATCAATAACTTAACACAAATGCTGCTACACTCGATTGTTTTGGGAAAAGGAAAACCCATTTTGATTCTTCATGGATTCCTAGGGATGTTGGACAACTGGAAAACCATCGGGAAACAGTTGGCCGATGATGGGTTTCAAGCACATTTAATTGATCAGCGAAACCACGGCAACAGTTTTCACAGCGACGAATTCAACTACAATGTGCTCGCCGAAGATGTTTATCGATATTGCCTGCATTATCAATTATCGAATGTTACCGTCATCGGGCATTCCATGGGAGGTAAAGTGGCGATGAATCTCGCAATAAGACACCCTGAATTAATAGAAAAACTCATCGTGGTTGACATCGCCCCTAAGGTTTATCCACCGCATCACGCCGATGTGCTGGCGGGGCTTCTTTCCTTAGATTTGGGAAAATTAGAAACTCGACAAGAAGCAGACAATCAATTAAAAAAATACATTCCTGATTTTGGTGTCCGTCAGTTTTTATTAAAAAATTTGTATCGCGAAACCAATGGAAAATTTGGACTGAAATGCAATCTAAAAGTGCTGTCTCAAGCCGAGCAAATGATAGGGGAAACTTTTATGCAAAGGGCAAAGTTTGAAAATCCCGTTTTGTTTATGAAAGGCCAAAACTCTTCGTATATTGAAGAAAATGATCGGGTTGCCATTGAAAAGTTTTTTCCAAAAGCAAGTATTTTTGAAGTCTTGGGTACGGGCCATTGGCTGCATGCCGAAAACCCGAAAGTTTTTTATGAAAAATTAGTATCTTTCTTGAAAAATTAAACCAAAACCTCACAGGTTTTGGAAACCTGTGAGGTTTGTGAAAAAATAAAATTAACTCCATGAAACCCATCATTCGAATTCTCACTTCTGCGGTAGCCGTGATGGCAATTGCAGCCCTTTTGCCCGGCGTAACCGTGAATGATTATTTAACTGCCATTTGGGTTGCCTTTTTATTAAGCGTCCTCAATCTTTTCGTAAAACCCATCTTGATTTTTTTTACGCTACCCGTTACCATTGTCACTTTTGGGTTATTTTTATTGGTCATCAACGCGGTTATCATACTCATGGTAGCCGAACTCGTCAGTGGTTTTCTGGTTAGCAGTGTATGGAGCGCCTTGTTTTTTAGTTTGTTGCTTTCCGTTCTTCAATCTTTTTTATTCTCTTTTTTGAAAGATTCGTAAAAGTTTCAAACTATTTTGTTATAATTGCATATTATTAACGTTAAGTTAATATTCAATTACTTCAAACAAACAAAATCCAAATCATGAAGAAAGTTTATAATCTATGGTTATTACTTGCCCTTTTGGCAGTAGTAGCTTGTAACGGTGATGACGCGAACGATACAATTATCGATGAAGAGGTAGTAGCCTCGCCTGGCTCGGCAGATTTCAGTAACTATGTTTCTTTGGGTAACTCTCTGACGGCAGGTTTTGCTGACGGAGCCTTGTTCATTCAAGGTCAAGAAGGTTCGTTTCCGTACATTTTATCCGAGCAATTTGCTTTGGCAGGTGGCGGTGAATTCAAAATTCCATTGATGAATGACAACCTTGGCGGTGTCTTGCTCGGCGGCCAGCAAATTCTTGAAAATAGACTGGTTTTGGCGCAAACATCCAATGGTCTGCTACCTTCGAGGATTCCCGGTTCGCCGACTACCGATATCACCAACGTTTTGGCTGGCCCATTTAACAATATGGGCGTGCCCGGAGCCAAAAGCTTCCATCTTTTAGCTCCCGGCTTTGGCAATGTAGCCAATGTTTCTCTCGGTAAAGCCAATCCTTATTTTGTCCGCTTTGCCTCCAGCCCAAACTCGACCGTGCTTCAGGATGCCATCGCGCAAAACCCTACTTTTTTTAGTTTGTGGATTGGCAACAACGATGTACTTGGTTATGCGCTTTCGGGTGGTACTGGAATTGACCAAACCGGGAATCTTGATCCGACGACTTATGGACCCAACGACATCACCGACGGCAATGTTTTTGCATCGGTTTACAATACCTTGCTGGCCGCATTGACCGGAACAGGAGCAAAAGGGGTTGTCGCCAACATTCCGGATGTGTTTACGATTCCATTTTTTACAACCGTGCCAAACAATGCTTTGGTGCTCGACGCATCACAAGCGGCAAGCCTGACCGGATTTTTTCAAGCGTTTAGTGGTATTTTCACCCAAGGGCTTATCCAACAAAATGTACCGCCTCAACAAGCAGTCCAAATAGCTTCGCAATATGCGTTTACTTTCTCCGCCGGCCCCAATCGTTTTTTAATTTCCGTTCCGGCTACACAAACCAATCCGCTTGGGCTAAGACAAATGGCCTCAGACGAATTGTTGTTGCTGACAATCGATCAAAATGCCTTGCGCACGCAAGGATATGGTTCGGTAGCCATTACCCCGGCTGTCCTTCAGGTATTGGGAATATTGCAAGGTGGTGGCACTCCAACAGCTGAACAAGCACAATTGGTGCTTGCGGCTGCCAACCCGATCAAAGACAAAGACGCTTTGGACACAGATGAACTTCAAACAATTGCGAACGCAACGGCACAATACAATGCCACCATACAAGCCTTGGCACAACAGTTTGACTTGGCTTTTGTCGATGCAAAAGCTGCCCAATTGCAGGTGCTCAACGGCGGTATCCCGTTTGACGGCGGCGTGATGAAACAACCTTTGGTGAGCGGGGGGACTTTTTCTTTAGACGGAATCCATCCTACTCCAAGAGGATATGCCTTGGTTGCAAATGCTTTTATCAGGGCAATCAATACAAAATATGGTTCAACCTTGCCGGAAGTTAAATTGATAAATTTTAATACGCTGATTCTTCCTTAAAGTTTCAAATTTTATAAAAATGAACCGGAGTTTTTCCTCCGGTTTTTTATGGAATGAAATCTTGAAAGCGAATGTGACAAGCGGGCTAATCTGCCCCCAATTGTGCTTAATCTTTCTGCCAGTCAATCTTTTTTGAAACAAACATGATGATAGCCAGTATTACAAATAAACCGATACTGCCTGTTATAAGTGCATAATTTTCCAATTGGATGATGATAAAAATATAGCTGTAAAGCGTTGCCAATGAAAAACAAATAAGCAATGGAAATTTTACACCTTTCAGAATACTCCTCGAGTACAATGTAATGAGGCCTAAAACCGACAGAGCCGCGATGAAGTATGCTTTAAAAAACGAACTGTGTTCCGAAATTGAAATAAGCAAAGTGTAAAACATAACCAAGGCCAAGCCGACCATGACATACTGAAACGGATGTATATACACTTTGCTGATGAGTTGTATGAGGAAGAAGACAAGCAAGGTCAACCCGATAACCAAGAACCCGTATTTTGCTGCGCGTTCACTTTTTTGATATTCGTCAACCGTTACAATCAGCTGCGTGCCGAAAGCAAATTTTGTCAAATCGGGAAGTTTGCCAAAAAACGATTGTTCAAATTGGCGGTTAATTTGTAGGATTTTCCACGATGCTTTAAATCCGCTTTGAGCGATTTTGCGAGAGCCGTCTTCCGGTAAAAATTCACCAATAAAACTGGGTGAGTGCCAATTGCTCTTCATGTGAGCAGTAGTTTCTTTACCGATAGGAATAAATTTTATTGCATCGCTGCCGTTAACATTCATATTGAATGAAAATGAAGTAGGCGAGGAGCTGTTTTTTGAAAAATCCAAAATAGGTTTGCTTTCTAAAGTATTGAGGTATTCATCTGCGTATTTTGGCAACATATTGAATGAAGTCGAATTAAAATTTATTGTCAAAGTATTCCTGATTCCCTTCAGGTTGGAGGTTTTTATTAAGAGTATGGCTTTGTCCCACAGCACGTTTTCAGGAAGAATGTCCGTTTCGGAAAAGTCTATGGTCGGAAAACTACCTTTTACACGGATGTCTGCATTAAAAACGACCGATTCAAAAATACTCCGGTGCAGGGGTTTAGTGTTGGCAGTTGCCCCTATTTCTAAGAATTCGGGGAAAAAATAGGCCACTTCTATTGCGGTTTCCTGGGTGGTGGTGTATTTCCCGTCCGGACTATAAACCCTGTTTTCCTTGAAAGCTTTGTAAGGGATTTTTAAAATGGGGCCTGAAAGCACAATTTCGTTTCCCCATTTTTTATTTATTTCATGGACGACTTCCTTTTGCCGGTGGCCTCTTTCTTCTATCAGGTTTTGTACAAAAAGTAGCGGAATGAGCAATACTACCAACAGAAACCCGACCACGAGCATTTTCGCAGTAATAGAATTGCGCAACCAATTTGCGAATGTTACAGTTTTTTCTTCCATAATGTTAGATTTAAAGTACTTTGTTATTCAAAGTTGATTAATAAAAAAATATTTAGCGCTTATTTATAGCTGTTTCAGTGATTCAAGATTTTGTTTCAGTGAGATACATGGCTTGTCTATGTTCGGAAGGCTGTTTATTTAATTAATTTTTCGAGTGCTTCAAGGTGTTTTTTAAATTCAGCTTTACCCAATTTCGTGACAGAATAGCGCGTGTTTGGTTTTCTGTCGATAAAGGATTTTTCAACTTCAATATACTTCGATGACTCCAAAGATTTCAGGTGGCTTGCCAAATTGCCATCGGTCACATTCAGCAGTTCCTTTAGGCGGTTGAAATCTGCATCTTCGTTGACAACCAAGATGGACATAATACCCAGCCGAATTCGGTGGTCGAATAGTTTATTAATATTATCGATTAATCCCACAGCTAAGATTTTTTCTCATCCAGATACATCAAACTTCCATAGATAATATGAAAGAAACCGAACCCCAAAATCCAAAACCACAATCCATATCCCGGAAGTGCAGCACACAGAAGCCCCACGGCAATTTCGGCAATTCCCAAGTATTTTATATCACCCACGGTGTATTTGGAAGCATTAACTAAAGACAGCCCATAGAAAATGAGCATTAAAGAAGCGGTTAATCCATAATGCTGATTGTTTAAATTGAGAATAATATAGATACCGCCTGTTAACAATGGAATAAGAAAATTGGTTAACAGACGCTTTGTTGTGGCATCCCAAATTTTTTCGTTATTTTTTTTTGCTTTCCTTGAGGAGAGAAAAAAAGCGGTGACAACACTTAAAACGGCGACAAATAATATTATAAAAACTGATATTTTGAAATTCCGACTGTTTGTTTCAAGATAGCTTCCCGGCTTTGGGAAAGTAAAAAAATAGGCCAGAGCAGCTCCAATGATGGCATAAACCCCTGCAATTATGCCCGAAAGCCCGCTCAAAGAAATAAATCTGGATGAGCGATCCATGAGCTGCTTGATTTCGCTTAAGTTTTTTAGGTGTTCATTTTTATTCATGATAAAGTACTTTGAAATGCAAAGTAAATTAATTCTCTTATAAACACCAAATTTATTTAGCGGAAAGTCGTAACCATTCAAGATTGGCAGCCGTCCTTGTCGGAATTTTATTAATTTCACCCAGCGGGTTGAGATTATGAATCTTCAGCCATTACGTGCCCCGGGGTTTTTATGGGATGAAATCTTGAAAACGAATGTGATAAGCAAGTTAAAATATTTGCCAGAATGTTAAAATGTAGTATTTTTGCCGCCCAATTCAAATTGAAATCACTCACTACATGAATATTATCAAAGAACAAATCGACTCGCTAAACGCAGTTGTAAAAATTGACATCCTCAAAGAAGATTATTCCGACAAAGTAGCTAAAGTACTGAAAGACTATCGAAAAAACGTCAATGTGCCGGGGTTTAGAAAAGGGAACGTGCCTTTTTCACTCATTCAAAAACAATATGGTAAGGCCGTTTTGGTGGACGAAATCAACAAACTTCTCCAAGACGCGTTAGACAAGTTTTTGACTGAAGAAAAATTAGATGTATTGGGAAATCCACTGCCAAAACCGCAAGACGATTTGGACTGGGATGCCGAACAATTCTCTTTCGAATTTGAATTGGGCCTCGCACCAGAATTCGACATCAACCTGAAAGTTGGCGATAAAGTTAAATTGTACAAGATTATAGCAGACGATGCTGCCATCAACAAACAAATCGACAACCTTCGCAAACAATACGGAAAGATTGAAGACAAAGATGCTGCTGGAAAAGATACCGAAATAAAAGGTGTTTTTACAAATGATGTAAAAAACATCCACAACGAAACCATTCTCATATTTAACGAACTTGCCAAGGATGCACAAAAACAATTGACCGGGGCAAAAATCGGCGATACGGTAGTTTTAAACACCAAAAAAATCGTTGAAGATGCACACGATTTGATACGTCATCTAAAAATAAGCCATGATGAAGCACACGATTTAGACGTGGACGTACATTTCGAAATTCAAGATGTAAAACTCAGAATAGCAGCTGAACTCAATCAAGATTTTTTTGACAAGATATTTGGAGAGGAAAAAGTCAATTCAGAAGCGGAAATGATTAACACGTTACGCACAGATTTTGAACAACAATTTGGGCAACAAAGCGACCAAAAACTTCTGAACGATGTAACGGAATTTTTGATTGAAAATACCCAATTCGACCTTCCGCAAGCATTCCTCCAAAGATGGATACAAACCGTGGGCGAAAAACCTTTGACCGCCGACGAAGCCGCCGCCGAATATGAAAAATCAGAAAAAGCACTCCGTTATCAATTGATTGAGTCTAAGCTCATCAGAGACAACAATTTGCAAGTCACCTATGACGATTTGAAAAACAAGGCTAAAGAATTGATTGCTCAACAAATGATTCAATTCGGCAAAATTGATATAGACGAAACCGAACTTGACAACATCGCCAACAGGATTCTCTCTAATCGTGAGGAAGCCAAACGACTGTCAGACCAAATTTTAAGCTTGAAACAGATTCAATTTTTTAAAGAAAACATTGATTTGAAAGAAAAAGAAGTTTCATACAATGACTTCATCAAAGAATTGTACGGATAAAATCAAGCAATTTATTGTTATCTTTGAAGCGTTAAATATAGTTTTAACGCTTTTCTTTTTAATACATTATATCTATGAACTACGGGAAAGAATTCAAAAAATACGCTATCAAAAAACAGGGTATCAACAGCATGTATTATGACAAGTTAGTCAGCAGTATGACCCCTTATATCATCGAAGAAAGACAATTAAACGTCGCCCAGATGGATGTATTCTCCCGTTTGATGATGGATAGGATTATCTTTCTCGGAACTGGGATTGACGACCAAATTGCCAACATCGTTCAAGCGCAATTGTTGTTTTTGGAAAGCGCAGATGCAGGCAAGGACATTCAAATTTACCTAAATTCTCCCGGCGGGAGCGTCTATGCCGGATTAGGGATTTATGATACCATGCAGTTTATCAAACCCGATGTTGCAACGATTTGTACCGGGATGGCTGCTTCTATGGGTGCCGTTTTGCTGTGTGCAGGCGCAGCCGGAAAACGTTCGGCACTGCCACATTCCCGCGTGATGATTCATCAGCCGTCGGGCGGGTTTCAAGGCGTTACAACCGATATGGAAATCAATTTGCGAGAAACTTTGAAATTGAAAGACGAATTATACCAGATTATTTCGAATCATTCCGGGCAAACTTTTGAAAAAGTTTATAAAGACAGCGAACGAGACTATTGGATGAAGGCCGAAGAAGCCAAAGCTTACGGCATGATTGATGAAATCCTCGTTAGAGGAAAATAACACTTAATAAAAATTTATGGCAAAGGAACAATTGCACTGCTCATTTTGCGGCAGGCCTAAAGCCGAGACCAACATCCTGATTGCGGGCATCGATTCGCATATTTGTGACCGTTGTGTAGAGCAGGCTACCAGCATAGTCTCTGAGGAAGCAAGAGCTGCATCAAAACAAAAAAGCATCAGCGGTCTAAAACAGTACAAACCGCAAGAAATAAAAAATTTCTTAGACGAATATGTCATCGGGCAGGATCAAACAAAAAAAGTGCTGGCCGTGGCTGTTTATAACCATTACAAACGTTTGCAACAAGTTTCCAAAGACGATGTCGAGATTCAAAAAAGCAACATCATCATGGTTGGGCAAACCGGAACGGGAAAAACCCTGATGGCAAAAACCATCGCCAAATTGTTGGATGTTCCCTTGGCTATCGTTGACGCAACTGTGTTGACAGAAGCCGGTTACGTAGGTGAAGATGTCGAAAGCATGCTCACGCGGTTGTTGCAAGCCGCCGATTACAATGTGGAAAAAGCCGAAAAAGGCATTGTTTTTATAGACGAAATAGACAAAATCGCCCGCAAAAGCGACAATCCTTCCATCACAAGGGACGTTTCCGGAGAAGGCGTGCAACAAGCATTGCTCAAACTGTTGGAAGGGACAGTGGTAAATGTTCCGCCTAAAGGTGGCCGCAAACATCCCGATCAGAAATTTGTAGAAGTCAACACAGAAAATATTCTTTTTATTGCCGGAGGTGCATTTGACGGCATCGATCGGATTATCTCCAAACGGCTCAATATGCAAGCCGTTGGTTACAGTGCTTCTATCTCCGATCATCAAATCGATAAAGGAAACTTATTAAAATACATCATACCCAAAGACTTGAAAGATTTTGGCATGATACCGGAAGTTTTGGGCCGCTTGCCAGTCTTGACACACCTCGACCCGTTGGATAAAGAAACACTCCGGTCAATTTTAACTGAGCCCAAAAATGCATTGGTCAAACAGTATCAACGCTTATTTGAGTTGGATGATATTACGTTGGTAATCAAGGAAGAAGCCTTAGATTATATTGTAGAGAAAGCGATTGAATACAAATTGGGTGCCCGTGGATTGCGTTCACTTTGCGAAGTCGTGCTGACTGATGCCATGTTTGAAATGCCTGGTAGCGATGAACAATTGCTCGAAGTCAACAAAGAATATGCTTCTCGAAAACTCTCTAAAACACTTTTAAAAGAATTGAAGGCGGCATCTTAAATCTTTATTTTTTACATTTTTACACCATTTTTCCAAACCACCTCAGGTTTCAATTTTCCTTGCCGGTATAAAATTTCTCGGTTATCAGCGCAGGCAAACCCGATGAAGTCAGCTTTCATCCCCGCCTGAATGCGCCCGCGGTCTTCCAACCCCAGCGCGTGGGCGGCTCTGAATGTCAGCCCGGAAAAGACTTCGGCTGTATTCAGTTTTTCGAATGCCCCCAATAAGGCGGCTTGGGTGAGCAAATCACCCATGGGTGCCGAACCCGGATTCCAATCGGAAGCGATGGCGAGGCAGCAACCGGCATCCAGCAATTTTCGGGCTGGGGCAAAAGGCATCCCAAGCCCTAAAGAAGCACCGGGAAGCACGACTGCTACCGTGTTGCTTGCGGCAAGTAGTTCTATTTCTTTCGCTGCCGAGGCTTCCAAATGATCAGCACTTTTTGCGCCAACTGCAACGGCAACTTTGCTACCGCCCCTGGAAAACTGATCGGCATGAACGGTGATTTGAAAACCTATTTGTTTGGCACGATTTAAAAATCGGCCGGCTTCCACAGCATCAAATGCGGTTTGCTCGATGAAAATATCGATTCGGTCAGACAGTTTTTCCTGTTTAAGGATTGGTAACAAATTTTCAATCAGGTAATTCAGATAATCCGATGCACCACCCTTAAAATCTCTTGGTAAAATATGTGCCGCCAAGCAGGTAGAAACCAAATCGGCGGCTACTTTTTGATTGACCGATTGGATGGTGCGGAGTATTTTCAATTCCGATTCCAAATTCAGACCATAGCCGCTTTTGACTTCGACGGTAGTCACGCCGTTGTGCAAATGATTTTCAACGCGCATGTTGAGGGAATATTCCAGTACTTCCCGGCTTGCTTTGCGGGTTTCGGTGACCGTGTGCCAAATACCGCCGCCGGCTTTGGCAATATCTAAATAACTTTTTCCCGCGTTGCGCAAGGCATAATCCGAAGCGCGGCTGCCGGCAAAACAAATGTGTGTGTGGCAATCTATAAATCCGGGCAACAACACCAAATCGTTTGCTATCGGTTGGTGGCTTGCTTGCAATTTCCCCGCTTTAGGAATCAGCGTTTCATAGTTTCCGACCTCCGCAATAAATTCGTCCTTCACGAGTATGCCCGCATCCGGGATGAGACGCAAATTTTCTTCGGATATCGAACCTTTGAGCGGCAAACCGGTCAAAGTGACGACTTGCTTAAATGGGCCTAAAAATTGAAATGAATCGGGCATTTTTAAGGATTGGGTTGGTTGTTTAATTAATTTCAAATAGGGTATCGAACTATTCATTTGCAGCCTAACATTTCACAAAACTAGGGCTTTGGTTGGGTTAGGCGAATCAGACGGAAAGAGCAAAAAGCGGTTTTGTTAGCAGTAATTATTCGTAAATTATTCTTCCAATTCTAAATTTCCACATTTGTTATTTTGATACTATTCTATACAATTTTTTTTAACCTTTTCAAATATTCCATTCGGATATATTCCGGCATAATTAGTTATAGATTCAATTGATACTTCAGAGTATTTTGCGATAAATTTCAATGAGTTATGAAATGACTCATCTTGAAGCTTGTCAATCATGGTTTCCACATTCAGTATGTTTTCAAAGAAAACTTTTTTAAAATCTAAATTTTCAACACAAGTTTTTTTCGTCTTTTAATTTGGCCTTATATAGAGATGAGCACTAAACAAGAATTAATAAACTTATACTTATGAAATTATTGTAAAATATTTTCCGATTATACATTTATAGTCTGTTTTCGTTTTATGACTGAGGTTTTTGTTAATCAAAGATTATCGGGATTATTATGTATTATTTTTTAATCAAATTTACTCACTTTATCAGTCCCATGTTAGCTCACAAAACAAACATATGTTATGAGAGAATTGGCTACTAAGTTCTTCGTGTTTGGCTCGTTGCGGATAAAAAAGCGAGTGCTTTCAACCTGATCTCCTTCGTATTAATCACTTTATTATCAATGTTATATACTTTTTTGTAGTGTGTTTTTCATTCAATATTCGGTTATAGGACTCCAATTCTCTCCGGTTTTAATTCTGTAAAGTTACGTTTCTAAAATTCCGAACTGTTTAACTATCGTTTTTAATCGTGAAAAATAGCCAATGCGCTTGAAATTGAAACAACAGAAATTTTTATGAGCAATCAAAACGCCAATTCTACCCCCACAGGGCAATGATCGGAATGTTTGGCTTCGGGAAGGATAAATGCTCTTTTGAGGTTTTTTTCAAGTGGTTTGCTGACTAAGGCATAGTCTATCCGCCAGCCTTTGTTGTTGTTTCGTGCGTTGGCGCGGTAGCTCCACCAGGAGTATTGGTTCGGTGCTTGGTTAAAATAGCGAAAAGAATCGATAAACCCGCTTTTCATAAACCCGTCAATCCAAGCGCGCTCTTCGGGCAAAAAACCGGAAACGTTGGCGTTGCGTATCGGGTCGTGGATGTCAATGGCTTGGTGGCAAATATTGTAATCGCCACAAATAACCAAATTTGGGTAAGTTTTTTTAAGTTGATTGATATACTGTTGGAAATCGTCCATGTATTGAAACTTGTGGTCGAGGCGATCGATGTTAGTTCCGGAAGGCAGGTACAGGCTCATTACCGAGAAATTTTTAAAATCAGCCCGGACATTCCGTGCTTCGGCATCCATAGTAGCAATGCCTGTCCCGAATTGCACGTTCTCAGGCTCTGTTTTGCTCAAAATAGCCACGCCGCTGTATCCCTTTTTTTGGGCACTAAACCAATATTGATAGGGATATCCGATTGCCTTGAATAACTCGGTATCGACTTGATCTTCCGTGGCTTTAATTTCCTGCAAACACAATACATCGGGGTCGGCAGCTTTCAACCAATCAATCAAACCTTTGTTGAGAGCGGCACGGACACCGTTTACGTTGTAGGAAATGATTTTCTTTGTCATGTTTTGTCTGTTAAAATACAAAGCTAACAAAAAACTGCAACCCCGAAAGGGTTTAAAATCCTTTCGGGGTTTTACGGAAATAAAATTTTTCAAAACCATAAACCAATCTTTACGCCGTTATCAATAACTAAACATTTCATTCTCTCTACCCATTTTTATGAAAAAATAGTATCGATTAAACCCATATTTAGAATATTTTTGAACCTAATCTGCCAAGCATTTTGTTGAAAAAAAGAATTTATATTGTTTTACTTTTTATTCCCCTATTGGCTTTGGGACAAAAATTGCCATCCGGATTTCAAAAAAAGTGGATTCCAATTGCAGGAAAGGATAGTTTGCGTATCGATTCGATAAGTATTCAATCTTTTGGTTTCAAGGTTTTTAATAGTGCCGAACAACTTATTAACACAACAGATTATTCCGTAGATTTTCCCAAAGCGTTGTTGATTTTAAAAAATGATGCATTGATAAAATCAGACAGTATTGCGGTTTATTTTCTGCCTTATCCTAAGTATCTGACCAGTGTATATCAAGTATTTGATGATTCTTTGGTTGTCAATCGCTCTCAGAATCTAGACCGGGTGTACAGCTTGGAAAATAAAGCTAAAAAAAGTTTTATCCCTTTCGATGGGCTCAACACTTCGGGGAGCATCACCCGCGGTGTGACGGTAGGGAACAACCAAAACTCGGTGTTGAAATCGGAACTCGATTTGCAAATATCGGGGGATTTGGGCAACGGGGTAACGCTGCGCGCGTCAATTCAGGACAACAACATTCCTATCCAAGAAAACGGTTTTTCGCAACGATTGGATGAGTTTGACGAGGTGTTTATCGAACTGTTTACCAAAGATTGGAATATCCGGGCAGGCGATGTCAATTTGATTAATTCGGAGTCTTATTTTAGCCGGTTTCAGAAGAAAGTACAGGGGGTTTATGCCGGTGGAATCATTCAAAAAACCAAGAGCAAAACCACGCTTTTCGGTTCGGGGGCAATCGTCCGAGGCCAGTTTGCACGCAGCAATCTACAGGGCAGAGAAGGCAACCAAGGGCCCTATAAACTGCAAGGGCCGAATGGCGAACTCTTTGTTCTTATTGTTTCGGGAAGCGAGACGGTTTATGTAAACGGGCTTGCGCTCAAGCGTGGTGAAGACAACGATTATGTCATCGACTACAATGCCGGCGAAATCACCTTTACTTCACTGTTTCCCATCACTTCAGAAATGCGGATAACCATCGAATACCAATTCAGCGATCGCAATTTTACCCGATTTATCACTTTCGACGGAGCCGAATATCAACGCGGAAAACTCAAACTTGGCGGAAAGATTTTTTCCGAAAGTGACTCTAAAAACCAGCCGCTCCAACAGAATCTTTCACAAGCACAAATCGGTACACTTAATGATGCCGGCGACGACTCTGCCAAAATGGTTGCGCCATCGGCCCTGCCGGAATCTTTCTCTGAAAACAAGATTTTATACAAAAAAGTAATCATCGATGGATTTGAAGCTTTTGAATTTTCAAACAATCCGGTCGATACCCTGTTCACGGTTCGATTTTCGCAAGTTGGACAAAATCAAGGTAATTATATTTTGAGCAACACCAACGTGGTCGGGCGAATTTTTATTTTTGTAACGCCTGTCAATAGTGTCCCGCAGGGCAATTTTGAACCGGTCATTCAATTGGTCGCCCCGATCCAACTGCAGATTGCCACTTTTTACGGTCAATATGATTTTAGCGATAAATCGTCTGTACAGTTTGAAAGTGCCTTCAGCAACAACGATTTGAATCTTTTTTCATCTCTCGATGATGAAGACAACACCGGTTTTGCCGGGACGATACGTGCCAAGCATCAATTTTTTAAGAAAACGGGGAGTTTGGAAGGCACTTTGGATTATGATTACATCAACAAAGATTTCCGCACCATTGAAAGGCTGTACAACATTGAGTTCGACCGAGATTGGAATCTGAATAACAGCAGTGGCACGCAGAATTTTATCCGCGGCGGGCTTCAATGGTCGCATCCCAAAAATGGAAGCATCGGCTATCAATTTCAACACCTCACTTTTGAAGGGAATTCCTACTCCGGAAGCCGGCATGTGCTTCAGTCAAACCTCCATTTCAACCGGTGGGACATCGCCGCCGCCGGAAGCTATTTAGATGCTTCGTCCGACCAATCGGACAATACTTTTTTGCGATTGAATTCCATAGTTACCTATAGTTTGGACAAACATTGGTTTGGCAATGAGGTTCGTTTGGAAGACAACAAACAACGAGATGCACAAACACAAATTTTATCTTCTCAAAGTCAAAAATTCAACGAATATAAAGTCTTCACCGGCGTGGGCGACAGTACCAAAATTTTCACGGAAGTTGGTTTTAAATACCGCGTAAATGACAGTTTACGAAACAATCAGCTGAAAAAGGTAAACACTTCTAACACGTATTATCTGAGATCGAGATTAATCGATAACGTTTCGAGCCAATTGCAGGTTTTTGCGAATTATCGAACCCTCGACAACACCGACCCGGATGTCAGCGACGAACAATCGCTCAACTCTCGGATTTTTTACAACCAATATTTTTTCGACAAAAAAGTGCAGCTCAACACGGTTTTTGAAACCAATTCCGGCACACAGCCGCAACAAGAATTTACCTTTGTCAAGGTGGAAGACGGAACGGGAAGTTTCACTTGGTTTGATTTCAACAACAATGGCCTACAAGAATTTGATGAGTTTGAGCAGGCGGCTTTTCAGGATGAAGCCAATTTTGTACGCGTTTTGTTGCCCAATCGGATTTTTGTCAAAACGCATCAAAACAAATGGAGCCAGATTTTGACACTCAACCCGCTTCCGTGGAGTAATCAAACCGGATTGAAGAAAACACTTTCCCACTTTTACAACCAAATTTCCTTTTTAATAGACCGCAAAGTGAGTCGAAAAGAAAATGTATTGGATCTCAACCCGTTTGACACCGGCAGCAATGATTTGCTGGGGCTTAATTTGAACCTGCGCAACAGTCTTTTTCTCAATCGCGGTTTGCAACGCTACACCACTTCCTATACTTTCATTCGAACACAAAGCCAAAACTTTTTATCAACCGGGACACAGGAGAGCGAGCTGACTTCTCATCAGTTTCAGTTTAGCCACAAATTCAAAACCTTTTGGTTAGCCAATTTCCTGACCAACACTTCCCGGACGCAAAATACATCGGAGAATTTCCCGACTCGGAATTTTGACATCACCGGCTATACAATCAACCCCAAAATTTCATACTTGTTCAGCAGCAATGCCCAGTTTGATTTGTTTTATGAATATCAAAACAAGGAAAACGATTTGGGGCAACGAGAGGTTTTAGACCAACAACGTGTAGGTGTTTCCTTCAATTATTCCAACCTACAGAAAATATCGATAACGGGCGAGTTCAACTTGTTCAACAATCAGTTTACGGGAGACAGTTTTTCCCCAGTCGGTTTTCAAATGCTTGAAGGTTTGCAACCCGGAACCAATCTTACCTGGACACTCAATTTGCAGAAAAAACTAACTGATTTTTTGGATTTTAATTTGAGCTATTTCGGAAGAAAATCGGAAAACGTCAACACCATTCACACCGGTACGGTTCAGTTGCGGGCATTTTTTTAAAACAAACGACGCTTAACGAGCAACTTTAAATTATTTTGATGAACCAACGGATGACGATTTGGCATCATATAGTTTTTATTTCATACAAAATTGGCTTGCTCGGTGTGGCATCGTTTGAGAAGGGAGCAATCTGCAAGTTCAGCAGATAAAAACCATCCCGAACGCTATTGGGAACAAATATGAGTTCGGTGATGGTGGCATCAAGCCGAGCTTCAGAATTAAGTTCGGTTGTGTTTTCAACTTGCCAAAAAGCTTTGTGAGCAACTAGATTTCCTCCATCTTCTTCCTTGTCAACGCTGGGCAGGTCAATCAGCAGATGCTTGACTCCTATTTCACAAAGGTATCTTGCTGCTTCGGCTGACAAAAAAGCAGGATTGCTTCCAGCGTATTTTTTCGAAATTTTATCGGTGCCATTGGGTAAAGTTCGGATGAGGGCTGCCTCGGTATTTTTAATTTTCAAGGTATTCTGAATTTGCGTTTTGGTAATTATCAAATCGCAACCATTTCTTTTGGGCTCAATCGTGATCAGTTCAGCGAGGAAAAAGAATGTTTTCAAGCAGTTTTGCACATCAAAAAAATTAAATGTGATGTGACCCAAACATTCCGTATGTGTCCCGTGGGCATGTGGGCTAAAGTGGATGTTATTGAAATTGACAGAGGCTCCTTCGCTGACTTTTCCAACCCAATCGCCGTTAACAACCGGTGATATTTTTGGTACATCAATTCCCCAAGCGCTCAGATTTTTCTCACCATTTTGCATGGAAATAGAGATGTCAATTGGTTTTGACAAATCGACTTGGCAACTTGTTGTTTTCGTTTTTATGACAGCAATCATTGAAATAAGGGTTTGTCATTGAGCAAAAATAAGTCGGAAGCAATGCCGTCCGAGAGAAATTTCCCTTTTTGGGTGGTAATCAAACGACTTAATTCAGGCGAATGTAAATTTTTCTCAATACACAATAGTTTGTTTTGCAGGTGCGGTTTTGCCTGTTGCATCAAATAATCCAAATAATGCGAGCCGAAATCCGTTTTGACTTTATTAAAAGAAACACCCCAAATGGTTCGAAGCCCGGTCATGACGGCTTCGTTGTATCGATCTTTTTGGGTCAGGATTTCTTTTTCGGAAGGCAGGTTGTTTTCCTTTAAGCTATTGATGTATAGTCGGTTGTTTGATACATTCCAACTTCTGGACAACCCGTCATAGCTATGGGCCGACGGGCCGATGCCAAGGTATTTTTTTCCCAACCAATAAGCCGTGTTGTTTTTGGAGAAAAAGCCTTCCTTGCCAAAATTGGAAAGTTCGTAATGAATAAAATGATGTTTTTCAAGAGTTTCCGTCAAAGCTCGAAAATGCAGCTGTACCATTTCGTCGTCCGGAGTTTGTACTATCCCTTTTTTGATAAAATGGTGCAGAGCGGTTTTGGGCTCGACGGTCAAAGCGTAACATGACAGGTGTGGCACCTCAAAAGACAAAGCTGTTTCCATGTTTTCTAACCAACGGGCAACTGACATTCCGGGTATTCCGTAAATCAAATCGATGGATATGTTGTCAAAATATTTTTTGACAGATTCAAGACAGCGTTTGGCTTCATTTGCGTCATGTGCACGGTTCATCAACTTTAAATCTTGGTCAAAAAAGGATTGAATACCGATGCTCAACCGGTTGATTCCGATAGATTGATAATTTTTAAAAATATTTTCATCAGTCAGGTCATCGGGGTTCGCTTCAAGAGTAATTTCTGGATTTTCGCAGACGTGATAATATTTGTAAACCGTTTTGATGAGTGCCTGCAATTTGGAAATATCGAGAACAGAAGGTGTTCCGCCACCAAAATAGATGGTTTCAACAGCCTCTGAGTTTCCTTCCTCTTTTCGTAGAAATAATTCTTTTTGGAGAGCTTCAACCAGTTCGTTTTTCAATTTCAGCGAGGTCGAAAAGTGAAAATCACAGTAGTGGCAGGCCTGTTTGCAAAAAGGAATGTGTATATAGATGCCAGACATTATTTTGTTGTTATGAAGATTTGATGGGTGCAAATTGTGAAAATTCTGTCAAAGATATTTCAATTTAATTAATCCGGTCAATTTTGTAACTTCGCCTCAGTTTTTTAAATACGCTACATGATTCAATCCATGACCGGCTTTGGCAGATGTGTTCGTCAACTTTCAGACAAGGCCATCACCGTTGAAATAAAATCGCTGAACAGCAAATCGCTTGATCTCAATCTCCGCTTGCCTTCCTATTATCGAGAAAAAGAACTGACTTTGCGGAATATCGTGCAACAATTGCTCGAAAGAGGCAAAGTTGATTTAACTGTTTTTATAGAAAACTTGGGCTCAACAACTCCTGCCGAATTGAATGAAAACATTGTCAATCAATACATCGCCCAAATGCGAAAAATCGTGGATGGCGACAAGACCGAATTGTTAAAAATGGCTGTTCGGATGCCCGATGCCTTGCAAACAAGAAAAGAAGAAGCCGAAGCGGTGGAGTGGGAAGAAGTAGAAATAGCCGTGCGAGAAGCCATCAAACAATTGATTGATTTCAGGGCTTCGGAGGGGAAGGTGCTGTTTGATGAATTCCAATTGAGGATCGTCAACATCCAATCACTTTTAGAAAAAATCCCCACCTTTGAAAACGAGCGCGTCGAAATGGTCAAAGACCGGTTGCGCAAAGCGATAGATGCACTTAAAGAAACTATTGACGAAAATAGATTTGAACAAGAATTGATTTATTATTTGGAAAAATACGATATAGCCGAAGAAAAATTGCGCCTTTCCAATCATTTAAGTTATTTTTTGGAGAACTTAAAATCAGCCGATTCCAACGGGAAGAAATTGGGGTTTATCACCCAAGAATTGGGACGTGAAATAAACACCATCGGTTCAAAAGCCAATCATGCCGGGATGCAACAATTGGTGGTGCAAATGAAAGACGAACTCGAGAAACTCAAAGAACAACTGTTAAATGCTTTGTAAAAAATAAAAATGAAACAAGGCAAACTTATTGTTTTTTCGGCACCTTCAGGATCGGGAAAGACTACGTTGGTTCATCATTTACTCAATCAGCCCGAGTTGAAGCTCGCTTTTTCAGTTTCGGCAACATCTCGAGAAAAAAGACCTGCTGAAGTGGATGGGAAGGACTATTATTTTATTTCCAACGGATCCTTTGAAGATAAAATTTTGAAAAATCAATTTATTGAATATGAGGAAGTTTACAAAGGCACTTATTACGGGACGCTTAAAAACGAGTTGGAGCGCATTTGGGCTTTGAAAAAAAATATTATATTTGACATTGATGTTTTAGGTGGTTTGAACATCAAAAGGCAATTTCCCAAACATACACTGGCCGTTTTTGTCAGGCCACCTTCGGTGGAAGAACTCGAAAAACGCTTGCGAAACCGTCAGACCGAAAGTGAGGGGAAAATCAAGATGCGCTTAATGAAAGCAACCCAAGAATTGGAAACTGCACCCTTGTTTGATGTAATCATCGAAAACCAAAATCTGGAACAAGCCAAGCGGGATGCGTATCGGCTGGTGAAAGAGTTTATTGAACAATAAATGCAAATCGGATTGTTTTTCGGAACCTTTAATCCCATTCACGTGGGACACTTGATTATTGCTAATTATATGGCGGAAAACTCAGGTTTGGAGCAAGTCTGGTTGGTGGTGACCCCTCATAACCCTTTGAAAAATAAAGCTGCACTTTTAGACGATTACCAACGGCTCGAAATGGTGTATCGTGCCACGGAAGATTTCGGAAAACTTAGGCCGACCGACATCGAATTCAAATTGCCACAACCTTCCTACACGGTCAATACCTTGGCCCTGCTGTCAGAGAAATATTCAGAACATCGGTTTTCCTTGATTATCGGGGAGGATAACCTCAAAACTTTCCACAAGTGGAAAAACTACGAGTACATCTTGAAGTACCATCAATTGTATGTCTATCCGAGATTGACAGCAGAAAAAATAGATGAAAGTTTGGTCAATCACCCAAACATCCATTATACGGAGGCTCCTATTATAGAAATTTCTTCTACATTTATCCGAAATCAAATCCAAGCGGGGAAGAACGTTCGTGCAATGCTACCCGATAAGGTATGGAAATATTTGGATGAGATGAATTTTTATAAATAGGGATACATTTCTTTTTTTTAAGGATTACAAAGTTAAAAACCAATTATATTTGAACTCATAAACCCAGAATTATGTACGGAAATATGCAGTTTCATCTTCAAAAAGAACTTGAAAGTATAAGAGAAAAAGGGCTGTTTAAAAAAGAGCGCATTATCACATCGCCTCAAGATGCAGTTATTAAATTGGAAGACGGTAGAGAAGTAATTAATTTTTGTGCCAACAACTATTTGGGTTTGTCTTCGCATCCCAAAGTCATACAAGCTGCCAAAGATGCCATGGATTCGCATGGTTTTGGCATGTCTTCCGTCCGGTTTATCTGCGGGACACAGGATATTCATAAAGAATTAGAAAAAAAGATAGCCGAATTTTATCAAACGGAAGACACCATTTTATATGCAGCTGCTTTCGATGCCAACGGGGGAGTCTTTGAGCCTTTGTTTTCCGATGAAGATGCCATTATTTCTGACGCATTAAACCATGCATCCATCATTGACGGGGTAAGACTCTGCAAAGCTGCTCGCTACCGATATGCAAACAACGATATGCAGGATTTGGAACAACAGCTTAAAAATGCGAACGAATCCGGGCACCGATTTAAGATTATCGTTACCGATGGTGTGTTTTCAATGGATGGTGTGGTAGCTTCCTTAGATAAAATTTGCGATTTAGCCGAAAAGTACGATGCCTTGGTCATGGTCGATGAATGCCATGCAGCGGGATTTATCGGGCCTACCGGTAGAGGCACGCTCGAGGCCAAAGGCGTGATGGGCAGAGTAGATATCGTAACCGGTACACTTGGGAAAGCCTTGGGAGGGGCAATGGGTGGCTATACCACCGGAAAAAAAGAAATTATCGAGATGCTCAGGCAGAGATCGAGGCCTTATTTGTTTTCAAACTCTTTGATGCCGGCCATCGTGGGTGCATCGCTTAAAGTCTTTGAATTGATAGAGAAAAGCACCCAATTAAGGGACAAGCTTGAAGAAAATATAAATTATTTCAAAAAAGGCATAAAAACTTTGGGGTTTGACATCAAGGAAGGTGATTCTGCCATCGTACCGATTATGTTATATGATGCAAAATTATCACAAATCATGGCAGAAAAACTCTTAGCGGAAGGAATCTATGTCATAGGATTTTATTTTCCGGTTGTGCCGGAAGGAAAAGCGCGTATCAGGGTTCAAATCTCATCTGCACATGAGCGGAAACATTTAGATAGTGCCCTTCGTGCCTTTGAAACAGTTGGAAAAAGATTAAAAATAATATAGGAAATAGATAAAAAGTGTATTTTTGTGCTCAAATCCCCAAAATTTTATTAATTTTATTTTTGTTAATAAACATTAACACCTTACATTTGCCACATAATTAATAATAAAAATTTTAAACTATTGAATATGAAACATTTTAGCAAACTTTTTATTTTGTCAATGCTGACGCTTCTAACCAGCGTTTCTAATGCTCAGGATAAAAACCATCCGTGGGCGATTACTATTGGTGCCAATGCTGTTGACTTTTCTAGTACAGGTGCTAATGGTATGGGTAATTTATTTGCGCAGCCTTTAAATATCCGTGACAATTGGAATTTTGTTGGCTCTCCTTTTTCTTATGTTAATGTTAAAAGATTCATTGCAGACAACATTTCTTTTGGAGTTAATCTTTCATTCAATCAGATTGATAGAATTGCAATTTTAGAACAGCAAACATTACTTCGCCCAGAAGATTTGTCTTATTACTCAGCTGATGGTGGATTCAGCTATAGCTTAGCTACTTTGATTAAATCTAAAATATTTGATCCTTATATTAATGTAGGCGCAGGTTATACTTGGATTGACAATGAAGGTTTTGCAACATTTAATCCCGGAGCAGGTATCAATTTTTGGTTGACAGACAAATTAGGGGTGAATTTGCAAACAACTTATAAATACGCTGCAGATAGTGGCGAAACCATCAATCAAGCTAATTTAGCTAGCCCAATCGAAGGAAGCATTTCTCATTGGCAACACCAATTGGGTCTTGTTTTCAGATTTGGAGACAAAGACACTGACGGTGACAAAATATTTGACAAAGAAGATGCTTGCCCTGAAGTACCCGGTTTGCTTCAATTCAAAGGTTGCCCAGATTCTGATGGCGATGGAATCGAAGACAGCAAAGATGCTTGCCCTAACGAAGCTGGTTTAGCTGAATTTAACGGTTGCCCCGACACCGACGGTGACGGTATCATGGACAAAGAAGATGCATGTCCTACTGTTGCAGGTTTGAAAGCGCTTAACGGTTGTCCTGATGCTGATGGAGATGGTATTGCAGACAAAGATGATGCTTGCCCTAACCAAGCCGGTCCTAAAGCAAACAAAGGTTGCCCTTGGCCGGATAGCGATAACGACGGTGTACTTGACAAAGATGACAAATGCCCGACAGTTGCTGGTACAGTTGCAAACAACGGTTGTCCTGAAGTATCGGTTGATGATGTCAAAAAATTAAATGATTATTCTAAAACTATTCTTTTCGACACAGGAAAGGCTTCTATTAAAAAAGAATCACTTGAAACATTAAATGCAATTGCTGAAATCATGAAGCAATATCCGAATTCAAGATTCTCAATTGACGGACATACTGACAGTGTTGGTAGTGATGCTTTGAATTTGAAATTATCCGAAGATAGAGCTGCTACAGTTAGAGAGTATCTAACAACCAGAGGTTTAGAAGGTAGTAGGCTTGAGTCACACGGTTATGGTGAATCACGCCCAATCGATTCAAACAATACTGCTAAAGGCAAAAAGAATAACAGAAGAGTAGAGGTTACCGTAATCAAGTAATTTCAAACCAAATTTTAAATGAAAAGCGTCGGGATTCCGGCGCTTTTTTTATTTTTAGCCCTATCTTAGTATCCCGATGGAAACAAAATCATTTATCCAGCAAGTTGTCAGGTATGTTATGGATGCCCATAGTCATCAGTTGCTAAACATTTGGATAGTTTGGCCAAACAAAAGGGCGGGGTTATTTTTTTTAAATACGCTCAAATCCCAATTTAGCCAAGCCTCGTTTTCACCCAAAATCCTTACCATACAGGATTTCGCTACCGATATGTCGGAACTCCGATTGATGGATAGCATGGAGTTGGGAATGGAATTTTATGAAGTCTATAAATCTATCGTAAAAAACGATGAGACTGAAAGTTTCGAACAATTTACAAGTTGGGCATCGATGTTGCTTCAAGATTTTGATGAAATTGACAACAATTTAAGCAATCCCAAAGAGGTTTTTGGATACCTTAAAAACATTAAAGATATAGATCATTGGTCTCAACAATTAGATCAATCAAATACTTTGAAGGAGTCTTATATGAAAAGGTGGGAAAACCTTTGGAATTTTTACAAAAGTTTGCAGCAACATCTTTTACAAAAAAAGCAAGGTTATCGCGGCTTAATTTATAAACAAGCTGCTTCAAAAGTTCAGGGCTTTTTGACTCAAAATACAGATGTGCAGATAGTTTTTGCAGGTTTTAATGCCTTTACCAAAGCGCAGGAAAAAATTGTTTTTGATGTACTCGAAGCTGGGCACGGAGTCGCGCTTTGGGACGTGGACAGCTATTTCATGCAGGACGTTTCAAATGAGACCGGAAAATTTTTCAGAAGGCTTCAAAACATGCCTTATTACAAAACACATCCATTTCTATGGGAGAACGATTACTTCCGAACGGCTAAAAAAATCCAATCTGTTGCTGTTTCCAAGAATATTGGCCAAGTCAAATACGTTGGGAACCTGCTAAAAGAAGGTTTTGCAGAAAACCAATCGCAAACAGCAATCATCTTGGCTAATGAAAATCTGCTGGAGCCTTTGTTGAATGCCATCCCCGAATCAATAACTGCTGCCAATATTACCATGGGTTTGCCACTACAACAACTTGGTGTTGCACAATTCTTCAAGCATATTTTCAAAATTCACGCTTTTCTTTCGGAAGGCAATATGGTGGGCAAAGAATTTTATTATAAGGATGTTTTTTCTATTTGCGATCTGTTGAACGGAATAACGCAATTAGGAGCTGTGAAACGCTTGCAAGAGCAGATTACAAAAAATAACTTGGTTTTTTTAACCCCAAAATCAGTTACAGAGCTAACCGATTTATCAGCGGATAAAGAAGTGGTACAGTTGATTTTTTCTGCTTGGGAGGTAACGGATGTGCTTGACAATTTCAAAAGAATCATTCAGTTGCTCAAAGGTATATTACTCAAGAGCAAGTCAGATAATTCTTTGAATACAGAATATTTGTTCCACTTCCATGAAATTTTTAACAAACTCGATGCTTACCAATCGCGTTATGCTTTTTTGAAGGATATCAAAACACTCAATCGCGTTTTCTCTGAGCTTGTCAAAACTCAAAAACTATCGTTTAGTGGCGAGCCTTTGGAAGGGATTCAGATTATGGGATTGCTCGAGTCGCGAAATTTGGATTTCGGCCGCGTCATCATGTTGGGTGCCAACGAGGGGTTTATGCCGACTAAACCGGATCGCCGGACCCTACTGCCACTTGAAGTCCGGTTGGCATTTGGCCTGCCGACCTACAAAGAAGCCGATGCCATTTTTGCTTATCATTTCTACCGATTGGTCTGCCGTGCCTCCGAAATGGTTTTTATTTACAACACAGACACCGAAAGTTTTGGTACAGGTGAAATGAGCCGGTTTTTATTGCAACTCAAACTCGATTCACCCCATCAAGTCCAAGAAATAACGATTGGCAACACCGCGCCGGTTGCACAAAATCCGTTGAAATCAATTGAGAAAACCGCGGGAATCATCCAATTGCTCAAGCAAAGGGCACTATCAGGATTTTCACCCACGGTTTTGACCAATTACATTTTGAACCCGTTTAAGTTTTACGAGCAGTTTGTCTTGAAAGTTTACGAAGAAAAACAGGTAGAAGAAAATGTAGAATTGCGAACTTTGGGCGACATTGTCCACCATTCCTTAGAGGCTTTTTACAAACCGTATGAAAATAAACATTTAAGTTTAAGCATACTGGACGAGATGCTTCAAAACATAGAACCTGTTGTACGGGTATATTTTGAAAAGAATCTCCAAGGCGGGAAATTTGACAGTGGTAAAAACCTGATTGTTTTCTACGTTGCCCAAAAATTTGTAGAGAATTTGATAAAAATTGATAGGCGACAACTTGAAAAAGGTAATCAAATTAAAATTTTGCAAACGGAGAGAACGTTGGCCACCAAATTCGATTTGCCTCATTTCGAGTTTCCAATCCTGCTCAAAGGCACTGTTGACCGGATAGATGAAGTAGATGGGCAAATCCGAATTGTTGACTACAAGACAGGCAAAGTGGAGCTTCCTAACTTAGAAATTGTCGAATGGGATCGCTTGCGTGAAGATTTCAAATACAGCAAGGCTTTTCAAGTCCTTTTCTATGCTTATTTGCTTGACAAATGTGACCATGTTCAATTGCCAGTTAAAGCCGGTATTATTTCGTTTAAAAATTTATCGGCGGGGTTCATGCCGTTCGCAGTCAAAGATAAAACAGGTAGAGGAGCAATCAAGGAACATCAAATTGATGCGGATGTTCTGAAAACTTTTGAATCATTACTAACTTGGTTGCTTAAAGAAATCTACGATCCAAGCATCCCCCTAACCGAAAAATTGGCACCATGAAAATCCTAAGAAACATTCAAATAAGCGGACAGCACGGAAAACCCATTCTGCTGGACGTGTTTTATAAAGAAAATAGAAAACCCAAACCCCTTGTAATTTTCAGCCATGGTTATAAAGGTTTTAAAGATTGGGGATGCTGGGATTTGGCCGCCCAAAGTTTTGCCCAAGCCGGTTGCTTTTTTGTGAAATTTAATTTTTCCCACAATGGAACCACATCCGGCAATCCACTCGAATTTGGAGACTTAGAAGCCTTTGGGCAAAACAACTTCATCAAAGAGCTGGACGATTTAGATTCAGTCATCCATTGGGTAAAAATGGAATCTGGGTTTAAAAATGAACGAAACATAAACAATTTGACTCTGATTGGGCACAGTCGGGGCGGTGGCGTAGTGGCATTGAAAGCATCAGAAAACCAACAGGTAACTAAACTCATTACTTGGGCTGCTGTTAGCGATTTTGAATCCCGTTTTCCCAAAGCCGAACAGCTTGAAATTTGGAAAAAACAGAAAGTAGTGTTTGTTGAAAATGCGCGAACTAAACAGCAAATGCCACACTACTATCAGTTTTATGAAAATTTTCAAGCAAACAAAGAGCGATTGAATATCCAATCGGCAGTGCGAAACATGGACAAACCTTTTCTAATTCTGCACGGAGCCGAGGATATGGTTGTGCCGATAAAAGACGCAAAAAACCTACGCGATTGGAGCAAACAAGGGTCGTTGAAGCTTATTGGCCAAGGCAATCATGTCTTTGGTGGCAAACATCCATATACCGAAAAAACGCTTCCCAAACCATTCGAAATATTGGTCAACAACTCGATTGATTTTGTTAAATCCAATTAGGACAGAAACGTTAAAAACGTTAAAATTTTAATTTTTAACACGTTAGCTCGAAAGTTTTAAACTTCCCCTTCGACTTTCTGATTGTTGCAAATATTTCAGCGAGAAATTTTTCCCATATTTAAGCAACCTTATATAATCATGAAATCATTTATCAATTTATTCATTTTTATGCTGAGTCTATCGGTTTTCTCCCAACAAGGAGAACTCAATTTAGACAAAGGTTTGATGGCAAAAGGATATGATGTAGTTGCTTATCTTCAAGGGAAAGCCATAAAAGGACATAGTAAATTTGAAACAGAATACAATGGAGCAAAATATCGATTCTCTTCCTTAGATAATTTAGAGAAATTTCAAAAAGATTCTGAAAAATACATGCCTGCATACGGAGGTTATTGTGCTTATGCGATGGCCAAAACAGGTGAAAAAGTGGATATAAACCCAAAGTCTTTTGAGGTAAGAGAAGGTAAGTTGTATTTGTTTTATTTAACCGCTTTTAACAACACTTACGAGTTGTGGTTGACAGAAAACCCAAAAGCTTTGATAGCTAAAGCAAACAGGAATTACGACAAATTGATCGTGAACTAAAGAAGAGAGTTAGTTTTTTTCATATATTGTTAGTTAGTTTGGTTAGTCCCGCAGCCTGAAACACTGCGGGACTTTCTTTTATACAACTCTTAACAAGAAATAATTTTTCTTACCGCGTTGCAATAAGATATATTTGTTATTGAGCAACAAATGATTGGTTGCCACAAATTCTTCATTTACTTTTTCCTGATTGACCGCAATACTATTCTCTTTTAAAGCACGGCGGGCTTCATTGTTTGACTTCAAAAAGTTTGTTTTTTCGGTGAGCAGTTGAACGATTGAAATGCCGTGTTCTATTTCCTCAAGGGAAATTTCTCCCGATGGAACGCCTTCAAAAACTTCTAACAGGGTGATTTCATCGATGCTTTTCAAGAGTTCGGCGGTGTTGTTTCCAAAAAGAATTTGGCTGGCCTGTTCGGCTTTTTCAAAAGCTTCTACAGAATGTACCATGACGGTAACCGACTGAGCCAATTTTTTCTGTAACAATCGCAAATGTGGAGCGACACGATGATTTTCAATGGTAGTTTGTATTTCTTCTTTTGAGAAAAGTGTAAAAATTTTAATGTACTTTTCAGCATCCTCGTCCGAGGTGTTCAGCCAATATTGATAAAATTTAAAAGGAGAAGTTCGTTGGGCATCCAACCAGATGTTTCCCCCTTCCGATTTTCCGAATTTGGAGCCGTCAGCTTTGGTAATTAATGGACAGGTGAGTGCCAAGGCTTTTCCACCCGCTATTCTGCGGATGAGTTCCGTCCCGGTGGTGATGTTTCCCCACTGATCGCTCCCGCCCATTTGCAAGCTACAATTGTGGGTGCGGTACAAATGCAAAAAATCATAGCCTTGCACCAATTGATAACTGAATTCGGTGAACGACATACCTTCTGCTTGGTTGCTGTCAATGCGTTTTTTGACCGAATCTTTGGCCATCATATAGTTGACCGTGATATGTTTGCCTACATCGCGAATAAATTCCAAAAAGGACATGGGTTTCATCCAATCGTAATTATTGACCAAAAGCGCGGCATTGGCTTCTTGGCTATCAAAATCTAAAAAACGGCGCAATTGATTTTTAAGACAATCTTCGTTGTGGCGCAGGGTTTTTTCATCCAGCAAATTTCGTTCGGCGGATTTCCCTGACGGGTCACCGATCATTCCGGTAGCACCACCCACCAAGGCAATGGGGCGATGGCCACAGAGTTGAAAATGTTTGAGCATCATCACGCCCACCAAATGCCCAATGTGCAGTGAGTCTGCAGTTGGGTCGATGCCCACATAGGCACTTTGTAAGCCGCTCTGAAGGTGTTCTTCTACGCCCGGCATGGCATCGTGGAGCATGCCTCTCCATTGGAGTTCCCGGTAAAAATTTTTCTTCATACAATTGTAAAAATCACTTTCGACAAAGATACCATAATTGAAAGATATTGGAAGAATTGTGTGAAGAAATGAAACACGGGAGGTTGGGAGTTGGAAATCAGGAATCGGGCGTGGGAAATGTTTAAAAGCGCATTTAGTAATTTATACCAAAGCCGTTACCCAACAAAAAAACGACAACGATAAGATTTAAAGCCTACTTAAGCCTTTTACCAAGTGTATAGCCAAAGCACATAAACAATACGGATTTGGAAACAAAGTAGGGTTGATAACTACTTCCAACAAAAACAAAAAAATCATAGCCGCAATCAAAGCCTTTCTACACACTTCTTAAGACGGATACACCATAGCTGCGTTGCTAGATCAAATGGAAGCGAACAAATTTAAGCTTACTCAAGAGCTGGCTTATGACAGAGGCGCAAAAGGAAAAACACAAATCAAAGGCGAAAAATTCAGAACTCGGACATCCTAGAACCTAATATCGGACACCTCAAAGCAGACTTTAGGATGGCACAAAACTATTTTTGAGGAGAAACCCGACCCGCAAGTCAATGCTTTTATGGCTACAATAGTCTGGAACTTGAAGAAAATTTCTTGAATTATTTTTTGTATGATTTATTCCCTCGGAATTTGTAACCAAAATTAATCCTTTAAATAAAAAGGAAACTTTATAAGGGGTATCTATTTAATGAGCAACTAAGTAAAATTGCTAAAAAAAACTTTTTTTATCTTTTTCTATACTTGTTTCGTTTCATTTTAAAATTATTGCCAACTTATAAATTTATTCAATCAAAAAGCTACACTTGCCGTCTGTGCTTCGCGGTCTATTTTTTTGACCAAACCTTGCAACACATTTCCCGGCCCGATTTCGGTAAATAGGCTCGCTCCGTCTGCTATCATTTGTTGCACGCTTTGCGACCATCGAACCGGTGCGGTGAGCTGTAGGATAAGATTTTTTTTGATTTCGTCAGGTTGGATGACGGCAGTTGCGGTCACGTTTTGATACACCGGACAAAGCGGTTTTTTGAATTGTGTCACTTCGATGGCTGCTGCCAATTCTTCTCGTGCCGGAGCCATGAGCGGGGAGTGAAAAGCACCTCCCACGGGCAATACCAACGCGCGCTTGGCACCCGCTGCTTTCAGGGCTTCACAAGCCCGGTTGATGGCTTCTACTTCGCCTGAAATCACCAACTGGCCGGGACAATTGTAGTTGGCAGCGACCACCACGCCTTCGGTTTCCGCACAAATTTTTTCTACCAAAGCATCTTCCATGCCCAACACGGCAGCCATTGTACCCTGAATTTTTTCACAGGCTTTTTGCATGGCGGTGGCACGTATGGCTACCAAGCGCAATGCATCTTCAAACGCCAATGTTTGATTGGCGACCAAAGCTGAAAATTCTCCCAAAGAATGTCCCGCTACCATATCGGGTTTTGCTTGATGAGACAATATTTTACTTAAAATCACGGAATGAATAAAAATAGCAGGTTGGGTGACGTTTGTTTCTTTCAATTGCTCTGCGGTGCCTTCAAACATGACATCGGTTATCCGAAAACCGAGAATTTCATTGGCCTGCTCGAATAGTTTTTTGGCAGTTTCAGATTGCTGATACAAATCCAATCCCATGCCGGGAAACTGAGAACCTTGTCCGGGGAAAATATGTGCGTTCATTTTTTGATTAATTGGTTAGAAGGGCAAATTTATGGAATAATATGGTTTGTAACGATTTCTTTTGATACGGGATTGCGTAAAAAAATCGACTGGATTCTTTCATATATAGCAATAAAAGAAATCGCAAAGCGTGCAAAGAATACATGAAAATCTTCGCATTTTACTTTGTAGCATTTGTTTAAAAAACCGCACTTCATTTCACACAAAATAAGGTATCAACGTGTTTCGTATCTTTGAAGTCAACTTTTTACAATCTTTTACGGATGCCCGCTGACCCCAAAATGTTTTTTAATCAAACGGTAAAATCAAGAATAGACCGGGTTTCTATTAAAGAAATAGAAGGCTTTGGTGTAGAAGTTTCGGTCTTACGCGAAGATTTAATCCATCCGCAGGTGTCGGGCAATAAGTTCAGAAAGATAAAATACAATTTGTTGGAAGCAAAAAAGCAAAATTTTAAAACGTTGTTGACTTTCGGTGGAGCCTATTCCAATCACATTGCCGCCGTGGCAGCCGCAGGACAGTTGATGAATTTCAAAACCATTGGCGTGATTCGCGGGGATGAATTGGCAACTAAAATTGAGGAAAATCCAACCTTGTCTTTTGCCAAGCAATGCGGGATGGATTTTTTGTTTGTCAGTCGAAGTGATTATCGAACGAAAAATACGGTATTATTTGAGGAAATGCTTCATTCACATTTTGGTGAATTTTATCTGATTCCCGAAGGTGGAGCCAATCATTTGGCGATCAAAGGTTGTGAAGAAATTTTATACTATGCCTGCAAACCGTTTGATGTGATTGCCGTATCGGTGGGCACAGGAGGCACGATAGCAGGCGTGATTAACAGTAGTTTCGATTACCAAAAAGTATTGGGTTTTCCGGCTCTCAAAGGCGGCTTTTTATACGAAGATATTCGTAAATTTGCAGTTGAAACCAAAACAAATTGGACATTGGTGACGGATTATCATTTCGGCGGATATGCCGATTTTGATGAAAGATTAATCGATTTTATCAATTCATTTAAAAGTCAGGCCAAGATTGCGCTCGACCCTATTTACACCGGTAAAATGATGTTCGGATTGACCGATATGATTCAACAGAAAAAGATGAGTTTCGGCACACGTGTTTTGGCAATTCACACCGGAGGATTGCAGGGTATAGAAGGATTCAACCAGATATTGATTAAAAATAAAATGACAACTATCCGATAAACTATGAACGCTAGTAAAATAATTTTGTTTATGGTTTTAGCCGTGTTTCTGGCAAGTTGCGGCGGCAGTAAAAAAGCATCGCAAGCCTCTAAACACAAGCCAAAATATACCCCGAAAATTGTCATCATCCAAGGAAAAATCGAAGACAAATCGAAAGTCTATACACCCAAAATTACCCAAATCGATTTTACCAATACGGATGCTTACATTCTTTATTTTAAAGATGTTGCTGTTCAAAAAATGAAAGAGTTTGGTATTCCTGCCAGCATCACATTGGCGCAAGGCGTGTTGGAGTCCAACTCCGGAAAAAGCGAATTAGCTTTGAAATCCAACAATCATTTTGGCATCAAATGCCACGAGTGGGGCGGTGATCGTGTGTATCACGACGATGATGAAAAAGGAGAATGTTTCCGAAAATATCCCGACCCGAAACAATCCTTCGAAGACCACTCAATTTTTTTGACCACTCGAAGCCGCTATGCACCATTGTTTAAACTAAAAAAATCGAATTACAAAGCTTGGGCACGTGGGCTCAAAAATGCCGGTTACGCCACCGATAAGAAGTATCCGGACAAATTGATTGGCATCATCGAAAAATATCGTTTAGATCGCTACGACAACGAAGCCTTGGGAAATGATTATGAAGAAGCAGAGGATAAGGTGATTGCAGCTGTTATTCAGAAAGTTGACACAACGGAAAATCGGGAATCCCAAATCGTAGGTACACACATTGTCAGTCAAGGAGAAACGCTCTATGCCATTTCAAAATTGTACGGTTTAGATATCGAAAGCCTTAAAACTTGGAATAATTTATCTTCCAACGAAATAAGCATCGGCCAAGTGCTCAAAGTTTTGGTTGATAGCAACAGCACAGTTGCGCAAACGACCCAAATGCGATACATCGTTCAACAAGGCGACACTTTGTATGCCATTTCACGAAAAACAGGCATCGCTGTTGAAGACTTAAAATCAATTAATAATTTATTTTCCAACGAATTAAAAATCGGTCAGGAACTTATCCTCAAAAAATAATATGATAACCTACACCCGCAGTTCAGCTCTTTTCACAGCAGCCCAAAAAGTAATTCCCGGAGGAGTCAATTCGCCGGTTCGCGCCTTCAAATCGGTGGGTGGAAACCCCATTTTTTTCAAAAAAGCCAAAGGTGCTTACCTGATAGACGAAGACGGCAACACTTACATAGATTACATCAATTCTTGGGGGCCGATGATCCTCGGCCATGCGTATCCAAAGGTAGTAGAAGTCATTAAAAAACAAGCGGAGCTCGGCACATCCTTTGGAGCGCCAACAGCGATTGAAACCGAAATAGCGGAGTTAGCGGTAAAAATGGTTGGTAACATCGACCTAATCCGGTTTGTCAATTCAGGAACGGAAGCTTGCATGAGTGCCGTTCGCCTCGCACGTGGGTTTACCCAAAAAGACAAAATCATCAAATTTGCCGGTTGCTACCACGGCCACTCCGACTCATTTTTGATTCAGGCGGGTAGTGGCGCGGTAACTTTCGGTGCGCCCAACAGCCCGGGCGTGACGCAGGGTACAGCCAAAGATACCTTGCTGGCCAAATACAATGATTTGGACAGCGTCCAACAATTGGTAGATGCCAACCAAGGCGAAATCGCTGCGATCATCATTGAGCCGGTGGCGGGAAATATGGGTTGTGTACCGCCCCAAGCCGGATTTTTGGAAGGCCTCAGAAAATTGTGCGATACACACCGAGTATTGCTGATTTTTGACGAGGTGATGACCGGATTCCGGTTGGCCAAAGGTGGCGCGCAAGAATTGCTGAAAGTCCGGGCAGACATCGTGACCTATGGCAAAGTGATTGGCGGCGGCTTGCCGGTGGGTGCTTTTGCCGCTCGTAGTGAAATCATGGAATATTTATCGCCAATCGGGCCGGTTTATCAGGCCGGAACACTCTCCGGAAACCCGATTGCCATGGTCGCCGGGCTGGCCATGTTGCAAACTTTGGATGCCGATGTCGGGCTCTACATGCGTTTGGAAGAAAAAGGTGCGTATTTAGCAAAAGGCATGACCGAAACGCTAAACCGCAAAGGCGTTGCTCACACCATCAACCGGGTGGGCAGCATGATTTCTGTTCATTTTTCGGAAACAGCAGTCACCGATTTTGACACGGCGGCTTTGGGCAACAATGATATCTTTAAAAAGTTTTTCCACAGCATGTTGGCGCAAGGTATCTACTTGGCACCGAGTGCTTTTGAAACCTGGTTTTTGACCGATGCCTTGACTTACGAAGACATAGACCGAACGGTGGAAGCGGTGGGGAAGGGGTTTTAGATTAAAGAAAGTTTGTTTTTTGGGAAATCATTAGTGCTTTAATTATGAAAACTACAAAAACATACTTGGTCGTTTTATCAATTTTCATTGCTTTTAGCTTAGGATGATTAGAGCAAATTCAAGTAAAACATAAAACCGATTGGTTGAAAAAAGGTATTAAAGGGAAAGTAAAGGAAATACAAACTGAAGTATATTCATATTGCATTGATGGAGACTCTTTGGTGATGGAAGGTAGGTTAGGAAGTTTTGATTTTGACGAAGATGAACAACTGAAATTTAACTATTTGGGATTTTTAATGTCAGAATTTAGGTCAGGAATTCAGAAAAACTATACGTATGATGCTAAAAATCGCTTTAGTGAAATAAAGATAGTTGAACGTTATGGTGGACAAGATGAAAATGAATTCTATCGATTTTTCTATGACAAGCACGACAGCATCATAAAGCGCGTGAATAGCAAAGACGAAAACCGTTTTGAAACGCTTGTTGGCAGAGATCGTTTCAATCGGGTGCTTAAAGTTACCGAAAAAATGGAATGATACGGTTCAAAACACTTTTAATTATAAGCGTGATTCAAATGGAAACGTTATCGAAGAAACTCATTTTATAAACTCAAAGAAACCTTCCAAAATTATCAATAGAGTCTTCAAAGATAATTTATTGGAATATGAAAATTATCAAGTTTTACATGTGTATAACACCATTCATTTTATAGAATTCTACAAACATATTTTTTTGTATGATGAAATGAAGAGAAATCACATCACCAAGTACAATTATGAAAATGACAGCAGCTATACATTGATTTCAAATGTTTATGACGACGATCCGCATCTAATTCAATCAACTATTCTGCCCATAGGTGCCAGGATTTACAGCTCAATAGCTCAAAAGTTGGATGCGGATGGAAACCTAATTGAATACTCGACAATTGAAAGTAAAACGAAAGAAGAAAGAATCACAAAGTACAGCTATGCTTTTGAAAATGACAGAAATTGGATAACCAAAGTAATTTTAGGTGATAATAAAAATTACAAAACAATTGTAAAGAGAAAAATTACTTATTATTAACCCTTGCAATAAGTTGCCTTCATTTTAAGTTTCATTTTTCTAAAAGACTCAAAAAAATAATTAAGCACACTGTTGTTAGCATGTCTGCTGTTGATTTATCAGTCTTATTTCATGCTTTTTCTTTGTTGGTCTTTCGGTTCCTTTGGCCATGCAAACTCGCAACCTTAGTCAAAGTTTTGAACTTTGACTAAGGTTGTTATGAAAAAAATCTGATTTTCATATTGGGAAATATAAAGTTATATAGCGAGAATTTGCTTAAAAAACCATCAAAAAAAATTAAAATGTCATAAATCTGACTTTATGTGAGGTTAAAAGGACAAGTGTTTTATTTTTGCGATTAACTTTGTCAACCTAAAAATAACCTGAATGATTTTACTCGACGGAAAAAAAATATCAGAAGAAATCAAAAATGAGATTGCCGAAACTGTCAATCAGATGAAAGCCAAAGGGGAGAAAATCCCGCATTTGGCTGCCATTTTGGTGGGCAATGACGGCGCAAGCCTTACCTATGTAGGCAGCAAAGTTAAATCTTGCGAACGCGTGGGTTTTCTCTCCACCCTCATCAAACTTCCCAGCACCACCAACGAAACCGAGCTCCTCAAAAAAATAGACGAACTCAATCAGGATGAAGATATCGATGGATTTATCGTACAGTTGCCCTTACCGGAACAAATCGACACCCAAAAAGTCATCATGGCCATCGACCCGGACAAAGATGTGGATGGTTTCCACCCGATGAATTTCGGCAAAATGGCACTCGATATGACCACTTTTATTCCGGCTACGCCATTTGGTATTTTGGAGCTGCTCGAAAGATATAACGTCGAAACAAAAGGCAAACACACCGTCGTAATCGGCAGAAGCCACATTGTGGGCCGACCTATGAGCATCCTGATGGGGAGAAAAGGTTTCCCCGGCAACTCTACCGTGACGCTCACACATAGCCATACCAAAAACATTGCACAAATCACCACCCAGGCCGATATCATCATCACAGCTTTGGGTGTGCCTAACTATCTGAAAGCTGAAATGGTCAAAGACGATGCAGTAGTCATCGATGTTGGCATTACGCGGATTGCTGACGAAAATTCACCCAAAGGCTACCGTATTACTGGCGATGTCGATTTTGAAAACGTCAGCAAAAAAGCAAGCCACATCACACCTGTACCTGGCGGTGTCGGCCCGATGACGATAGCCATGTTGCTCAAAAACACCTTGTTGGCCAGGGAACGAAAGTTGCTGAAAGTAAGTGGGATAAAGTCTTAATGGAGGAGATGATGTATCAACCGCGCCGCCAAAGAAGCTGTTCGGTTGTCGAGGTCAAAAGCCGGGTTGAGCTCGGCAAAATCTACCGAAATCAATTTCTTCGATTTTTTGAGCATTTGTAAAACCTGAACGACCGTGTTCGGGTCTATTCCCATTGGCGAAGGCGCACTTACGCCGGGTGCGAAAGCACTCGAAAAAACATCTAAATCAACCGTCAAATAGATACAATCGACTTTTGACAGGAAATCTTGGATTCTTTTTTCTAAGGATTCGAAGCAAGTGAGGTTGCATTCGGCTGCTTCCACAAAATCTACCTGCCATGCCTTGGCACGATCAAACAATATTTGTGAATTGGATGCTCTTTGAATGCCCAAACACAAATAATGAAATGGTTTTTGATGGGCATCGCACCGTTGTTTGATTTGGTAAAATGGTGTGCCGGAATGGCCAAATCGGATGGGTTTTCGCAAATCGAAATGCGCGTCGAAATTGAGGATGCCAATGGTTTTTCCGGGATGAAATTGCTGTAAAAATTTTGAGATTCCGCAAAAATGTGCCCAAGCCATGTCGTGTCCGCCACCGAGCAAGATTGGTAAAAAGCGGTGTCCGAGCAAGTTAGATACATAGTTTGCCGTGATTTCTTGAGTCGATTCTAAAGCATCTCCGTAGCAAAAGACAGTTCCCGCATCAAATAAATTCCGCATGTTGCCCACGTTTATCGGAAGTTTGGCCAATTGCTTCCGGATGGCATCCGGGCCTTGTGCCGCACCAATCCGCCCGTTGTTTCGCGCCACACCAACTTCACAGGCATAACCGAGAAATGCGGTTTTACCGGTTTGTTTATCGTCTTTTAGCCCAGAATTTTCTAAATCCAAAAATTGCACCGTTTGATGCCAATGCAAAGGCTTATCGGCAGCTTCTGGGTCGTTGCGACCCTGCCAAAGGTTGGGGTTGGCCGGTTTGTAAAATTCAATCATAAGTGAATGAAAAACTTTTATAAATATAGGAGTTTATCAAATAGGAAAGATAGGGGAAGCTAATTTAAAATTCTAGTTAGGTGAAAAAGCAAAAAAAAATCGCCCCGATATCCTCAGGGCGATTCAAAAATATGGCAATGGAATATTTAGAAGGAAATCGGAATCTCGACCCTTGTTTTGTCCCAACCCAAAACCAATAAAGTCCCTTTATTGGCTGGTTTGAAGTTCATAGAAAAAACTTCGATAGACTTGTCAGAAGAAGAGGAGGGGACATTTACTCGGAGCACATCTTTGGTTAGGTCATACTCATAAGCACCCCAAACATCCAATTTGGAGTTTAAAATAATTGTCCATTCTTTATCGGTGGGGATGGTATGTAAAACATAAGTTCCGGCTTTGATGCTTTTTCCGGCAACTTTTGCGTCTTTTCTAAAAGTGATTTCGGTGGCTTCATTTGCACCGGTTCGCCAAACTTGGCCAAACGGAACTAAGGTTCCAAAAACTTCGCGACCGTTTTTGGAAGGTCTGCCGTAGATAATTTTCAGCAAAGGAGCTGTTCCTTTTTCAGCCCTGTAATAAAGAATGTCAGCTGGGCTTTTGTCAACTCCCGGGAATTCGGGTGGTGTTTGTTGCGCAAGAGAAGAAAAGGTTGTCGTTAAGAGGAATAACGCTAAAATTGATTTTAAGATAGAAGCAGATTTCATTTTCAATTGTTTTTAAATTTTCATTGGTAAATCTATTAATTATTAGGCTATACAAGCATCCTTGTGATTATAAAAAAATGTTAATTCAAATGAGCTGATGTTTACAGTTTATAAAATCAAGCTTTGTTTAATTAATTTATGATTGTAATATGTAATTAAAAAATGTTAAAATAAATAAATATGTAACTATTAATTGATTATATATTGAAATAGTATAACTAATAAACAGATATTTGCATCAAATTATAAACATATTAAATCATGTGTGGTATATTAGCAATTATCGGTAAAGGAAAAGATCAAGCGTTGGTGAAAGATCTTTCAAAGCGGATGAGCCATCGTGGCCCGGATGAAAGTGACATCCACATCACAGAAAAAGGGCATTATTTGAGTCACGAAAGGCTCTCTATCGTTGATTTACACACGGGGAAACAACCCATACAGGGAACTTCGACCGCGTGGATGGTTCACAACGGCGAAATATATAATCACCAAAAGTTGCGGGAAACCACACTTAAACAACATAGATTCAGAACGACTTCCGATTCTGAAGTGATTGTGCATCTTTATGAAGAATATGGTTATGACTTTCTGAACAAGCTCGATGGGGTGTTTGCATTCGTAGTCATAGACGGTGACGATTATATTGCCGGCCGTGACCCAATCGGGGTGAAACCACTCTATTACGGAATTGATGCCAAAGGCAACACGTATTTCTCTTCAGAAATGAAAGCCATTGCCGATCAATGCAAGACTTTTGCTGCATTTCCTCCCGGTCATTACTACACGCCTAAAACCGGCTTTGTCAGGTATTACGAACCCGAATGGTTTAAAGACAACACAGCTGTTGACGACCTTGATTTGGTAAAATTAAGAGAGTCCCTAATCGACGCAACCAAAAAGCGTTTGATGGCAGACGTGCCCTTGGGTGTCTTGCTTTCAGGTGGTTTAGATTCTTCTTTAACTTCTTCTATCGCAAAAAGATTGTTGGCAGAAACAGGGCAAAAGCTACACTCTTTTTCCATCGGTTTGGATGCAGATGCGCCGGACTTGAAGGCGGCAAGAAAAGTGGCCGATTTTTTGAAAACAGAACACCACGAAATCCACTTTTCAGTAGAGCAAGGCATCGAAATTATCGATAAACTCATTTGGCATCTTGAAACTTACGATGTAACATCCATCCGTGCAAGCACGCCGATGTATTTCATGTCTAAGTACATTACCGATAGGGGTGTCAAAGTGGTTTTGTCTGGCGAAGGAGCAGACGAGATTCTTGGGGGATACTTGTATTTCCGGAATGCGCCGAGCAGCGATGAGTTTCAAAAAGAAACCGTCCGACGGGTACAAAGATTGTCAACAGCAGATTGCCTTCGTGCCGACAAATCGACCATGGCGCATGGATTAGAAGCGAGAGTGCCGTTTCTTGACAAATCATTCTTGGATGTAGCCATGAAAATCCGTCCCGAATTTAAAGAACCCAAAACGTATCACAACGTTGAAAAATATATTCTTAGAAAAGCGTTTGATACACCCGAAAATCCATTTTTGCCCGATGAAGTTTTGTGGAGGCAAAAAGAACAATTTTCTGATGGAGTGGGTTACAACTGGATCGATCAATTGATTGCCTATTGCGATTCGCAAGTGAGTGATGAAGCTTTTGCAACCGCAAAAGAAAAGTACTCTTTCAACACACCCTTGACCAAAGAAGCCTTTTTTTACAGGGAAATATTTCACAAACACTTCCCGCAAGAAAGCGCCGCACAAACCGTAAAGCGATGGATACCAAAGTGGCAAGACAATATTGACCCGTCCGGAAGAGCCAATGCGGCTCATGTGAAAGCGGATGTAACCATTGCAACACAAAAAATTTTAGTTTAAGGTGTAAGGTGTGAAATGTGCCTACGACTATTTGTGTGCATAAATAGTTGTTTAGTTAGTTTAGTATTGTTTTAAAAGCGTTACATTCTTCGTGTAACGCTTTTTTTATGAGTTGAATTCAAGCCATACCTCAATTAAAAAATTAAGTCCTCACAGTTCGAATGCTTCAGGACTGTGAGGACTTAATCTAAAAAAGGCAAGTAACTACATCACACCGCTACGACCGTTTTACCTTTGCTGTGTTCCCACCCTGGAGGATTCGACAGGAGCTGGTTGTGTAGTACTTGCCAAGCGCAAATATACAAACTTTTTCAGCCTGAACAAGATTTTTCTCTTTCTGAAAAATTGGATAACTTGCTCGAAAATTGAAGGATGACAAAATTAATTTATATCCCGCTCGTATTGATAACTTTGGCAGGAAGTTGTTTTGATTCTACTTCAAAGCAACAGCGCAATTTTTTATTTAAAAACACCTCCGGTGAAAAAACAATTCAGTTGGGCGACACCTTGTTGGTTGACCTTGTTTCAGCTGAAAAAACGGATTTCGATTCTGTTCAGTTTTTTGTAAACGATAAAAAGATTGACTATTCGGAAACCCGCAAGCGATTGATTTTAAAAGATGTAAAGTTGGGGAAACAAACTCTGAAAGCGATTTTTTACAAAAATAATGATACACAAATCGCAGAAAATCCAATTGAGATTTTTTCAAATCACACGCCTATATTGCTAAAATTCAAAATCGTAAACAGCTATCCCCACGACATCAAGGCATACACGCAGGGATTGGAGTTTGTAGGCGATGCGCTTTACGAAAGTACTGGGCTGTACGGTTCATCATCCCTTCGAAAAGTGGACTACCGGACCGGTACTGTATTGAAGAAAATCGATTTGGACAAAAAATATTTTGCGGAAGGAATTTCGATTTTGAAAGATAAAATTTACCAACTTACTTGGCGAGAGAAAACCGGTTTTGTTTACAACAGAAAAACTTTCGAGCAGATAGGTACTTTTTCATATCAAAATAGTGAAGAAGGTTGGGGGCTATGCCACGATGGGAAAACCATTTACAAATCGGATGGGACTGAGAAAATTTGGACATTAAAAGAAGAAACCTTGGAAGAAGATGGTTTTATTCAGGTTTGCACCGACACCCGTTTGATTGAGAGTGTCAACGAACTCGAATGGGTGGAAGGAAAAATTTATGCAAATATCTATCAGCGTAATGCCATTGCGGTAATCAATCCTGAAAATGGAGCCGTTGAAGGTGTACTCGATTTGAGTTCTTTAAAAGAACAAGTGAAGCAACATCCGGATTTGGATGTGTTAAACGGCATTGCCTATCATCCTTCGAGCCAAACAGTGTTTGTTACCGGTAAGAATTGGGATAAACTTTTCGAAATCAGTTTGTCTTTAGAATAAAATAGGTTTCTTACAAATCAAAATAAAATTCAGACCTTTGAAAAACTTAATTCCAACGGTGTGGTAAAAAATTCTCACAAACTGTTTTTTTGGGCAGTGCTTGGGCTTGTTTTCATTGTTAACCTGATACAAGCGGGTCAAACCAACTTGTTGTATGACGAAGCATACTATTGGTATTTTGCCAAAGATTTAGATTGGGGATATTTCGACCATCCACCCATGGTTGCTGCCTGGATTGCCATCGGGCAATTGTTTTTTGAAAAAGCTTTGGGTATCCGCCTTTTAGCTGTATTGAGCTACATCGGTACTGTTTTCCTCCTTTGGAAAATGATTGATCATCCCGAAAAAAGAAAATATTTAAAACTTTTTTTTCTGATTGTTTTCGGTTTGGCGTTGTTTAATATCTATGGGTTTTTCATGGTTCCCGACACGCCGCTCATCTTTTTTGCCGCACTGTTTTTATATGCTTATAAAAATTTTTTAAAAGATGAAAGTTGGTTTGCCACGCTCTTGATGGGCTTTTCGATGGCCGGGTTGATGTACAGTAAATACCACGGACTGCTGTTGATTGTTTTTGTTGTATTGTCAAACCTGAAACTTATTTGGAACAAAAAATTCCTCGTGGCGGTTGTTTTCGGTTTGATTTTGTTTATTCCTCATTTTTATTGGCTCTACGAGCATGATTTTGTATCCGTTCGCTATCACCTTTTCGAGCGGAACAGGCGCGGTTACCGCTTTGAAAACAATGTGAATTACCTGATTGACCAAATAGCAGTAGCCGGATTACTTTCGCCTTTTGTCTATTGGTCTGTGGTAAAATACAAATGGAAAGATGTATTCCAAAAGGGTTTGAAGTTTGTTTTTTTTGGTTTCTTGCTGTTTTTCCTGTTTTCTTCATTTCAAAAGAAAACGCAGGCTCAGTGGGTTGTATTGAATATTTTTCCGCTGATTATTTTTTGTTTTTTGTACGCAGTCGAACATGTCAAATTCAGAAAATGGGTGATGATTTCGGGTTTGGTTAGTTTAATATTGCTTACCTATCTTCGATTTGCATTGGTTTTCCCGGCTATTTCCCCAATTTCCCACGAGGTGCATTGGACCGAAAATTGGGTAAAAGATTTACAAAAGAAATCGGGCAATTTGCCCGCGGTTTTTTATGATTCCTACAAAAACGCGGCACTCTATTCTTATCATACCGGCTTGGATGCCTATTCGGTCAATTCGTTGTATTCAAGGGAAAACCAATACAGTTTGGACGATTCCGAAGAAAAGGTGCAGGGCAAACAAGTCGTGATTGTAAATTCTGACACTACAGACAGCCCATCGATTGTGCTACAAGTCAAAAAGAAGAGGAAACTATACGGGCGGATTGGCTCTCATTTTGAGTCATATCGAAAAGCAAAAGTTGTCTTAAGTCAAAAGTCAATTGATGGAAGGCAGAAACATCAAAGGGTAGAAATATTGATAGAAAACCCATATCGAAGGAAAATATTTTTGGATGTCAACGATTTAAAAGTGGCCTTTCTCAATAAAAGACTGCGGGTTGTGAGTGAAGTGAATTTAGACTTTTCGGCCCAGTCTCCGACGCATTTTGAAATTTCTCCCGGAAAATCTATTAAAATAATGGGCGATTTTATACTCCCTGATTTTTCAGAAGAAAAACCAGAATGGGTGGCTGTCAGTATTGCCGAGCATGGTTTGCCGATTGGTTTTCAGGGTGTTAATGTTCGGGTTTTGCATTAAAAAATGGAAAGAATCATTTCAAATACAGATTGGTTTATCTACCTGTGGGTGCTATCACTTTTGTTGGTTAGCCTTGCAAAATTGATTGATGAAAGCAAGTTTTCCGAATTCGTATCCATCGCTATCAGCAAAAAATATTTTTTATCGGCACAGAGAGAAGATAATTATCTGTTCAACCGGTTTAATATTATTCTTTTTTTTGTCCAAATCATTTCTTTGTCCTTGTTTTTGTATCAAGTTTTACTGCGATTATCGGTAGTTGTTGATCAAGGTTTCCTAACTTTCATAAAAATAGCAGTTTTTCTGACGGCATTTGTATTACTTAAATTCTTTATCGAAAAACTCATCGGGTTTGTTATTGGCTTGAACGAATTTGTCAATCAATTTAATTTTATCAAGCTCAGTTATAGAAACAATATAGGTATCTATTTTGTCGCAATCAATATTTTCCTGTATTTGACAGAATCTTTAACAATAATTCACCAAGTTGCATATTTAGCTATTTATTTAATATTAAGTGCAATAGGATTTGTCAGAATGTTCAACTTCTTTCAAAAAGAAATACCTCCTCATATCTTTTATTTTATTTTATATCTTTGCGCCTTAGAAATCGCCCCATATGCGATACTATATAAACTCTTAGTGGATTAATCAGACTGAAAACAAAATATTTGTATGAAAGTGAAAAGTGTCCTGGTTTCTCAACCCATCAATAAAGCTGAAAGCACGCCTTATTTAGAATTGCAAGAGAAACACAAGTTAAAATTAGATTTCCGTTCGTTTATCCATGTTGAAGGGCTAAGTGCCAAAGAAGTCAGAAATCAAAAGGTTGATCTATCAAAATATACAGCTGTTATATTGACCAGCCGCAACGCCGTTGATCATTTTTTCAGAATTGCCGAAGAAATGCGCTTCAAGATACCGGATACATTCAAATATTTTTGCCAGACAGAAGCTGTTGCATTCTATCTTCAGAAGTATATCGTTTACAGAAAACGCAAAGTATATGTGGGTGAAAGAACTTTCCAGGATGTGATAGTTCATATCAAAAAATACAAAGAAGAAAAGTATTTATTACCTTCATCAGATACACTCAAAGAACAAGTCCCTGAACTTCTCGATGCGATACAGGTAGATTGGAAGCACGCCGTATTCTACAAAACTATGATGAGTGACCTATCCGACTTACGGGATGTTTACTACGATGTTTTGGTTTTTTTCACACCAACCGGAATACGTTCTTTGTTTAAAAATTTCCCTGATTTTAAACAGAATGATACCCGGATAGCCGTGTTTGGGACTTCCGCGTTGAAAGCTGCCGAAGAAGCCGGCTTGAGGGTTGATATCAAAGCGCCTTCACCCGACACACCTTCCATGACGGCTGCTTTGGACAAGTATATTTCCGAAGCAAACAAACACAAATAATCTGAGATGACCCTAAAAAAAAACCGCATCGTCAACCGATGCGGTTTTTTTATGCCCAGCGATTTAAAATTTGATTTTATAAACTTCCTCTAAATCTGAATTGTCTTTGCAAGTCACATCAAGGTCTTTGATGAGCCCGTTGTGGATGCCATAAACCCAGCCGTGTACCCAAAGATCTCTTTTTTCGTTCCATGCATTTTGAACGATTGAGGTTTTGGCCAAATCATACACTTGTTCAATTACGTTGACTTCTACAAAGCGGTCAAACCGCTGCTTTTCTTCTTGGATGGCATCTAATTCTTCTTGGTGAAAACGATATACGTCTTTGATGTGGCGTACCCAGTTGTCTATCAGTCCGATGCTTTTGTTGCTCATCGCGGCTTGAACACCTCCGCAGCCATAGTGCCCACAAACAATGATGTGGCGGACTTGTAGCGCGTTGACAGCATAATCCAACACGCTCAGCATATTCATATCGGTATGGATAACCATGTTGGCGATATTTCGGTGGACAAATACTTCTCCGGCTTGAGTCCCTGTGATTTCATTGGCAGGCACACGGCTGTCGGCACAACCAATCCACAATAAGGGCGGTTTTTGTCCTTGCGAGAGTTTGTTAAAAAAATCGGGATCTTGGTCGAGTTTGCTTTTGACCCAATTTCGGTTGTTTTCTAAAATTTGTTCATATAATTTTGACATGATGAATAGTTTTTGGTTTAGGTAATTTTTTCTTTTATTGGTTTAGGCGTAGTGAAAACGTGTTGCCCATCTTCCGTATTTTCAATATTATACGCCTTTTTGAAGCCAACCAATTTTACTTTAATATGTTTGTCTTTAGCAATAACATCCTTAAATTCTTGAATCAAATCTAAAACGTCATGTGCAATGTAAACCGTATCGGTTGCATTGATGATGACTTTTGAATGTTCCGGAATGTTTTTTAAGGTGTTTTTGATTGCGGCTTTGTTTAAGAAAGAGACTTCCTGTGCCAAGTCGATGTGAATAACATCTCCATCTTGGTAGGTTTCTTTGCGGAATAAATAAGCTCGTTTGTAGTTTCCTCGCAAAACAAAAAATATACTGATAAGCATACCCAGAGCGACCCCTTTTAATAAATCAAGCAAAACGACAGCTATAACAGTTGCCATGAAGGGTACAAATTGATATTTCCCTTTTTCCCAAAAGTGTTTAAACAGGGATGGCTTTGACAACTTGTAGCCTATCAGCAAAAGTATTGCAGCCAAAGTTGCCAGCGGAATTTTATTTAAGAAAGGTGCTATTGAAAGCACACTTATCAACAATAACGCTCCGTGTATGATGGCTGACATTTTGGTTTTGGCACCTGCAGTTACATTGGCAGAAGACCTCACTACGACTGATGTCATAGGCAAACCACCTAAAAGGCCACTTATAAAGTTTCCAATACCTTGAGCTTTTAACTCTACATTTGTGTTGGTGTATCTTTTATGCGGATCCATCCGATCAGATGCTTCAATACAAAGAAGAGTTTCGATTGATGCGACAATGGCAATTGTTACACCGGTAATCCAAACACTTGAATTGAGTAACGTATGCACAGAGAAGTCGGGGAAAATGAAAATGGCTTTAAATTCATCAATTGTTTCCGGTATGGGTAAAGTGACTAAATGCTCTTTGGCTACTTGTAAAGGGCTTCCTGTCTGAATAAAAATCTCGTTAATTAAAATGCCCGAAAGTACTGCAACCAAAGCACCCGGTATCAATTTTAAATTTTGCAAAAATGGTATTTTGTTCCAAATAATCAGGATTGAGAGTGCTACGAGTGTGATGATGATAGAACCATAATTAATGAATTGTAAGGCTTCTAAAAGTGAATCAATCACTGTAAACCCACCTTTTTCAAAAAAGGAAGTATCTCCTTCAGACACCATATCATAACCGATGGCGTGGGGAATTTGTTTTAAAAATATGATAATTCCTATACCTGCAAGCATTCCTTCAATGACATTAGTGGGGAAATAATTTGATATGCTTCCTGCTTTTATAAAGCCTAATATCAGCTGTATCATTCCGGCAATAATTACCGTAGTCAGAAAAGCGGGATAGGAGCCCAAATCTGTTATGGCCACCAACACGATGGCAGTAAGACCGGCTGCCGGCCCACTCACGCTTACATGCGAACGGCTCAACATACCAACTATGATACCTCCGATAATGCCCGAAATAATTCCTGAAAACAAAGGTGCCCCTGAAGCCAATGCAATACCAAGGCAGAGTGGCAGAGCAACTAAAAAAACCACCAAACCTGAAGCAAAGTCCGATTTGAGGTTAACAAAAAGATTACTGATTTTTGTCATTTATTGTTTAAGTTTTAATGAATAGCTAATTTTTGAGCCGATTGGGTCAGATTGGCAATAATTCAAAAAAACTCGGGTGGGGGAGATAGCAACTCTCTTACAACTTCTTCTCGAACAATACAAATTTCAAAAATGATTTGCTTTGTCTTTAGTATATTTGGATTGAATAAAACGGAACTCTTAGAAGTTTTAATGACTTCTTTTAGTTTAGTATAAGACTTGCTGGAATCTTCTTCTGAGGTATTGAAAATTGCAGAGATGTCCGAACTTTTATCAATGAGGCTCACCAAAGCGGGTAGCGTTATAAAAGTCAAAAAAATAATTAGCAGTAAGTATGAGACTAATTTCATAGTTGGCAAATATACTCACATTAAAACTCAATATTTGTTTTAAATTAAAGTTTAAAAAATAATTAACTTTTAAAATGGTTTCATTTACGTGTATTTTATCGAATCAAAGTATGCGAATCTTATCACCTTTTATCCAACCCAATTTTCCGTCGGCTAATTTTATTTTTTTCCAACTGTCAACGGTTTCCAAAACGAAAACTTTGGTTCCTTCGTGAAGTAGAAATATGTTTTCACTATTGTCTAAAGGCTCGCTTTTGACGGTTACTTCGCTTGAGAAAACGATAGCTTCTTGGTTGTCTTTAAGATAGTTGTCCTGATGAAAGGCAAAGTACATACTTCCGGAAAACAGGAAAATGGAAAGTAGAATTCCCGTAAAGAAAATCCTTTTCAACAAACTGTGATAAGTGAAATAATAAAGCAGAAACATCAAGGCAAATAACAGGGACATCCCAACAGCAAATTTTGCCCATTGATTAACATTTAATAAAGTGCTTGTTTTGTCCAAAAAGGCACTCAAACCTATTTTTGGCAAAGGTGTGATGTCATCAATCACTTTGTTTTGAACAAACGCCAAATTATTCTGAATATCTTCATCGTCAGGCTTCATCTTTTTCGCTTTCTCAAGATAATAAATGGCCTCACCGAGTTCGTCTAATTTGGCATAAGCATTTCCAAGGTTGTAGTACAATTCAGGTGATTCAAACTTTGCGTTTAAGATGGCTTGGTATTTTTCAATCGCTTGTTCGTATTTTTCGTCATTGTACAATTGATTGGCTTGATCAAAAACTTTTTCTTGGGCTGAAAGTGTGTTTGAAAGCATAAACAACACAAAAACCACCAAACTAATTTTCAACCAAAAACTAATTTGACAACCCAAAAAACGTAAAATTGGTAGCATGTTTTTCATGGCCGTTTTATTTTATTTGTTTGTCTAAGGTGGAAATAAGGCCAACAGCTTTTTCATAATCCCTTTGCATGGTAACTTCAGAAGAAGGTGCGTAGCGCGCTAATTCACAAATTTTTAATAAGCCGATAAAATTGGCTGTAATTTCGGAGGTTACCTGCTTCTCAAGCAACAATTCTTCAATTTTTTCTTTTGAAAACTCGGAAGTTTCTATTTTGAGTTTGGCTTTTAGGTAGTTGTGAAACGCGCGTTCGAGCGATTCGTAAAAACTTTGTTGATTACCCAGGTTGTTTTTGGCCTCAGACAGGTACTTTTTTGCCAACTTGTTGGCTTTGCGCACCCGGTTGCCTTCTTGGTCAGAAACAAATTCGCGTTGTTTTCTGCCTATTATCATGGCTATCGGAATCAAAAGCAAAGGACCTAAAACCGAGGCATAAAACGAAGCTGACTGAAAGAATTTTTTATTTTGTACGGGTTTCAATTCTGTTTTGCGTTTCAAGTAGCGCAACTGATTGCCAAGCGAAGTAACAGACAGTTTGACGGTTGAGGTTGTATTGCCCGTAGCCGCATTTGTAACAACGCCTGCCGGAGCTGCTTCTGTCTTCAGATTCAGGTCGTTAGCCCGGAGGGTTTTGTAAGTTCTGCTACCCGGATCAAAGTAAGAGAAAGTGACACCCGGGATTAAGTATTTTCCTTTTTGATTGGGCACCAAGGTATAGCTGTCCGTGATACTGCCCTGCATTCCGTCTATTTTGGTGACAACATTTTCGCTGTGTTCGGGTTCATACGCCTCAATGTGTTCCGGAAAATCCATTTTAGGCAGATTAAACAATTTCAAATTTCCTTGGCCTGTAACCGTGATTTTTGCTTGTGTAGATTCCGTGGCACTCACCCTGTCTTTGGTCAGCGATAAATCCATTTTGAAAGTACCAACGGCACCGGTGAAGTCGGCCGGTTTCCCTTGTTCCGGCAGTGGTTTGACATTGACTGTCAATTCTTGAGAAGCAAAAACTCTATTGACCCGTTTGTACATATAATTTCCAAAAAAATCCCTTCGGTTCGTCCGTACTTCTACCGACACATTCATGGAAAGCGGTTCCAACTTGAGTATCCCTGTTTTTTGCGGGTAAAGAACGGTTTCTTGTAGGATGAGATAGCGGTAGTCTTGCCCGTTGTAGGTTCCGTTTTGCACCTCGTGTTTTCGATCTACATTTTGATTCCAAAAGTCCGTAAATTTTGGACTGTCGATTACCTGCCAACCACTCACGTTGGTGTATGAATTGACGTATATTTTGTAAGTTACCGTGATGGGCTCATTCAGAAAAGGCGAACTTTTAGAAAGTTCAGCTACCAAATGGATGCTTTGCGAAGCAATGTATTCGGGGTCGTTCGGATCTGTCGGAATCTCCACGGCAGCGGTCACTTCAATCGGAACAGGGATGGTTTTGTAAACTTGACCATCGTATTCTATAGATGCTTGATTGATGGTTATTTTACCTCTTCTTTTGGGCATTAGGAAGTAGGTATAGGTTTTTGAAAAAGAGCGCACGCCGTTAATCCAAGTGTTGCTTACCGATTGGCTTGGGCCGGCGACCACGGTAAAATCATCAAAATCGGGAGGGGTGAAGTTATCACCATCTTGGTTCATGGTAAAATCCACCCGAAGGCGTTCGTTGATGCCCAATTTATTTTTGCTTACTTTGGTTTCAAATTGCATCTGTGCCGTCATGCCCATGACGGAAAAAAGTACAAACGCAAAGATGATTAACGGTCTCATGCTAAAATATCAGTTTAGTTTTTAAGTTGTTCATGCAATGTGGTGCGACGCAAAGTTAATCATATAGCATATAAATGATTCTTAATAAAATTCTAAAATCAAATCACCAATCTTTGTCTGTTTTTTTAGGTTTTTGGCCTTGCAAAACTTTCAATTTTTCTTGTGCTTTTTTCTCTTCATTTTCTGCGGCTTGCAGCAAGTTTCTTATTTGTTGTGGCGAGAGCGATCCCTGTTTAGGTTGCGGTTGGCTTTCCTTGGGTTGCTGTTTTTCAGGTTGATTTTTCGGTTCATTGGGTTTTTCCTTGTCTTCCCCTTCTTTATCCTTGTCTTGATCCCCTTTCTTTTGGTCTTGTTTTTTCTGATCGTCCTTTTTGTCTTGATCTTTCTTGTCTTGATCTTTCTTGTCATCGTTTCCTCCGCCGCCACCGCCTTTCTTGTCTTTTTCCAACATTTTTTTTGCCAATGCAAGATTGTACCGTGTTTCGTCGTCCGTCGGGTTGTTTCTCAAGGCGTTTTTGTATGCATCTACTGCTTGTTGATATTTTTTTTGAAGCATATAGGTATTGCCCAAATTGTGAAAAGCCTTGTGTTTATCTACTTTCGATAGAGCAGACTCTGCCGATGACGCATATTTGCTCCGGGCGGCATCGATGTGTTCATCGGTGTATAGCGTGTTGCCTAAGTTGTATTCGGGAACGGCGTTTTTGAGATTGGCAGAATAGGCTTCCCGATAGGTTGCTTCCGCGTCTATGAGTTTTTTTTCCTTAAATTCCTTATTGCCTTCCGCTGTGAGTTTGAGGTCTTCCTGCGCGAAGCTGAAAGCAAAAATCAGCATAAAAAAGGTGTTCAAAGTAGTTTTCATGGGTTGTCTATTTTTCATTGAATAGGTTTAAGTTTTTCAACCACCAAGTTTTTCTCTCCAAGAAGAAAATATCTAAAAATATAAAACCGATAGCTAAGCCAAGAAACCATTGAAATTGGTCTTTAAAATCTGAATATTCTTTGGCTTCAAACTCGGTTTTGTTCATGGCTCCTAGTTTGTCTTTGATAAAATCGACAACTTCCTGGGTATTGTTCCCGTTTTGGTAATACCCTCCCGCTTCTTTGGCAAGCTCCATCAACAAAGGTTCATTCAATTTGCTGATGACGGTTTCCCCTTGATTGTTTTTGATGTAGCCGGTCACAATCCCTTTTTCTTTGAGCGGAATAGGATCACCGGTGGGCTTGCCTACGCCGATAGTAAATACTTTGATTCCCGCTTGGGAAAGTGCTTGCGCGCTTTCGGCTACGTTTCCTTCGTGGTCTTCACCGTCCGAAATGACAATGATGAGCTTGTTGGTTTGCGCTTGATCATTAAAAAAGCTTTGACTCATGGTCAAGGCATCTTTGATGGCGGTGCCTTGTGAAGAAAGCATGTCGGTATTGGCACTTTGCAAAAACATTTTGGCTGCATTGTAGTCGGTTGTTATAGGCAAGAGCGGGTGGGCAGTCGCGGCATACACGACAATACCGATGCGGTCGCCTACCAAATCGTTGATGATTTGATTGATGAGTTGTTTGGATTTTTCCAGCCGGTTGGGCGCGATGTCTTCTGCCAACATGCTTCGCGACACATCCAATGCAAACACGATATCGATTCCTTCCCGCTTCACGGTTTCTATTTTGGTGCCTATTTTCGGATTAACCAAAGCAATGACTATGCTCAAAATCGTTAGGCAAATCATAATTAGTTTTAAAATAGGCTTAAAAATTGATTTGTCAGGAGCCAGTTGTTTGAGAAATCTATTCTCAGCAAATTTGGCTTGTGTTCTTTTTTTCCACCATTGCAACAGCAAAAAGGCCATCACCACCAAAGGGATAAGTGCTAATAAATATAGATAAAACGGTTGTTCGAGTATATACATTCTTTTCGTGAAAATTATAAAACTGACATTAAACAAAACTTTTGAAAATTGTCCAGCGAAACGACAATTCCAACAACAAAAGCAAACCACCTAACCACACCCATTTCCTGTATTTTTCATCGTAATTATAATACTTAAACTCTTCAATTTCTGTTTTTTCTAGTTTGTTGATTTCATCGTAAATTTCTTCAAGTTTTTGGTTGTCCGTAGCGCGGAAATATTTGCCGCTTGTTTTGGTTGCAATTTCTTTGAGTAAAACTTCATCAATCTCGACGGGGACATTTTGATAGACAAAATTTCCGTTGGCATCGATGGCGACCGGCGATGGCGCAGTGCCATTTGAGCCGATACCGATGGTGTAGGTTTTGATGTTAAACTCGGCGGCCATGTCGGCAGCGATGCGCGGATCGATGAAACCTGCGTTGTTCACTCCGTCTGTAAGCAAGATAATCACTTTGCTCAGTGCTTTGCTATCTTTCACCCGGTTGACAGCTGTGGAAAGGCCCATGCCAATGGCTGTCCCTTGTTGCATACGATCGTCAAATTCCAAGTTGTTCAGGGCAGTCAGTACAATTTCCTTATCTGAAGTCACCGGCGTTTTGGTGAATGCTTCTCCGGCAAAAATCACCAAGCCAATCCGGTCACTCGGTCTTTCTTTGATAAACTGAGAAGCAACGCGTTTGAGTGCTTCGAGCCGGTTGGGCCTGAAATCGCGTGCAAGCATACTTCCCGAAATATCGATAGACATCACGATGTCAATCCCTTTGGTGGTTTTTACCTTGCTGGTCACATCGACTGAGCGAGGCCTCGCCATGGCTACAATCAAACATGACAAAGACAATAATTTCAGGGCAAACAAAGCCGGTTTTAATTTGGCTAACCAAGATGAACTTTTTTTAAAACCCGAAATGTTGGAAATTTGCAACGAAGCCTGTTGGTTTTTTCCTTGCCAAACATACCAACCGATGGCCACCGGTAGCAGCAAAAACAACCAAAAAAATGCGGGGTTTACAAATTCATTTGCGCCAAACATACTCATTCTCCTTTTAGTAATTTGATGGAATTAAAAATTCTATTTGAAATTTCCGGATAGTATCGATCGTCTTTTTTGTAAACAACCACAATCTGCCGAAGGGAAGGCTTGGCAAAAAAGGTGTAAACATCAAACTGATAAGCCACACTGTCTTTGAAAAAATTGCCGGTTTTGTGGGTTCCGTTTATTTCATCGATGGTGAGGTCTTCCGATTTGAGTTGAAAGTCTTCCAAGCCAAACCGCTGTTTGAGTTCACCTGCCGACAATTCGGAAACCTGATCGTTGGTAATCTCAAGTTGCGGGTTGAAATTGACGTGATTAACCACGACATAAAGTTCATTTCCCAAATTCCCGTAGGCGTAATTGGTCATAGACACGATGGCTTTTTCATTGCCCGCTGGGATGGGTACTTTCACTTGTTTTAAGACTTCGGGTGTTTCAATGCCTATCGGTGGATATCCGTATTCGCTGTACACCCAATCGCCATCCATCATCAGTTTGGATGTTTTTCTAAACAGGGTATCAATCGTAGAAAGCAAACCGTATTTGGCAATCATCGTACTGCCGGTTCCCAATAAAATCAAACCGATGATGGCTGCAGCGACCATCAGCCTGCGTTTTTTTCTCCTTTTTGCCTGAAGGATCCTTCGCTGTTCACCCGCCATCAATTCTTCTTCGGTTGGTTCGGGCAGTGTTTCGTGGGTCAGGCTGATGAACTGAAGGATGTTGTCCCTATCCGAACGTGCATCTTCGAAGGTGTTGCTGTATTTGGCAAATTTCACCAAATCGGATGTTTTCAGGGTTTCCTGTAGCTTGATAAGGGTGCCTTTTTCAAGTTTTATTTGTCCCGAATCGACCAAAAGCTCTATTTTTTCGAGCAATTCATCCGAGGTACATTCCATCACATCCACGTGAACTTCAGATTCGTAATAAATTTTCAATACATCGGTGACTTTCGAGTAGTAGTGTTTGTAGTCTGCTTGTTCGTGAAGTGAGAAATTGTCAAGTTTTTGCAATTCGGAAATCGCTTTTTCGTATGGAGGCAATTCTTCTTCGGCTTCTTTTTTTGTCTTGTATTTTAACCAAAAGTAAAACGCTATCGAACCTAATACCAGCAATATGCAGAGTGTCCACCAAAAATATTTCCAAAAGTTCGATTTCGGGTGCACCGCTATGATGTCTTTGATGTCGTACATTTTTTGTTTGAGTGTATCGACCTCCACGTCCAAAACCGTAACAGCTATGGAATCGGTCGGGTAACTTTGGTTGCTGACAATAATCGGGAAAGAGGGGATTACATAGCTGCCGGAATCGAATTTGGTCAGGCCGTATTTTTTAATCAGGTTAAACAAATCTTTTTCGCGAAAAGTGTCAATGGGTGACTCTTCGATGATTTCAAAAGAACCAAACGCTTTGAGTTCAGGGAAACTGACACTTCGGGTAGAGTCAACTTTGACGGATACTGTCAGGTTAATCTGTTCTCCAATTTTGATTTGTGTGGTGTCTGCTACAACTTTTATTGTTGGTTTTTTCTGCGCAAAACCAATGCTTCCCAAAAGGAAAAGAATTAATAAAAGATGTTTGGTCATGAAAATCGGCATAAAATCAGTTGTTTTTTTAGACATGGTTTAACGCGACTTAAAATAGCCCAGCAATTTTTTGACATAGGAATCTTCTGTACTCATTTGGATAACGCCCGCACCGCTACGCGAAAATTGTTTTTCGAAAGTTTTGACGGTTTCGCGGTAGTATTCAGCATAGCTGTTCCTGATCTTTTTGGAAGCCGTGTTGACAAGTATTTGCTCACCGGTTTCCTGATCTTTCATGTTGACGACGCCCAAATTGGGGATTTCCGTTTCGTGTTTGTCGAAGATGCGGATACCGGTAACATCGTGTTTTCTACCAAAGATCCGCATGGGTTGTTCGTAGCCGGAGGTCATAAAATCAGACAATATAAATACAATGGCTTTCTTTTTCATGATTCCCATGAGGTAGCGCAAGGCTTGCCCCAAATCTGTTTTTCGGCTTTTGGGTTCAAATTCCAACAATTCCCGGATGATACGTAAAATATGCGATTTTCCTTTTTTTGGCGGGATGAATAGTTCCACCTCGTCTGAAAACAACAGCAAACCTACTTTGTCGTTATTTTGAAGAGCTGCAAAAGCCAAGGTTGCTGCTATTTCAGTAATCATTTCGTTTTTGAAACCAGATTGGGTCCCAAAAAATTCAGAACCGCTGATGTCCACCAGCAGCATCAGGGTCAATTCGCGTTCTTCTTCAAAAACTTTGATATAGGGCTCGTTGTAACGCGCGGTCACGTTCCAGTCGATGGCGCGCACATCGTCGCCAAACTGATATTCGCGCACTTCGCTAAAAGTCATTCCGCGCCCTTTGAACGAACTGTGATACTCGCCCGAGAAGATATGATCAGACAGTCTTCGGGTTTTGATCTCTATTTTTCGAACTTTTTTTAATAACTCTTTGGTATCCATAGGAATGATTGCTCAGAAAAATCTCCATTCACATTTCAAAATCTCGAATAATTTTTACGGCACTTCGATTTCGTTTACAATCTTGTTGATGATGTCCACGGAAGTAACATTTTCGGCTTCGGCTTCGTAGGTAATACCGATGCGATGGCGGAGCACATCGTGAACCACGGCACGCACGTCTTCCGGAATCACATAACCGCGGCGTTTGATAAAGGCGTAACATTTGGATGCCATGGCCAAGTTGATGCTTCCCCTTGGTGAGGCTCCAAAGCTGATGAGCGATTTGAGTTCTTCAAGTTTGTATTTTTCGGGATATCGTGTGGCGAAAATGATGTCGAGGATGTATTTTTCAATCTTTTCGTCCATATATACTTCCCTGACGGCAGCTTGCGCGCGCAGGATTTGTTCAGTAGAAACCACCGCGTTTATTTTCTCAAAACTACCTTTGAGGTTTTGCCGCATGATGAGTTGCTCGTCCTGCACTTTTGGATAATCAATCACGGTTTTCAGCATAAAACGATCCACTTGCGCTTCAGGCAGCGGATAAGTCCCTTCCTGTTCGATGGGATTTTGGGTAGCCAACACCAAAAACGGTTTATCGAGGATAAAAGTTTGATCGCCTATGGTCACCTGTTTTTCCTGCATGGCTTCGAGCAAGGCAGACTGCACTTTGGCAGGTGCACGGTTGATTTCGTCAGCCAAAACGAAATTGGCGAAAATAGGCCCTTTTTTGATGGAAAAATTGCTTTCCTTGATGTTATAAATCATCGTTCCGACTACATCGGCAGGAAGCAAATCGGGGGTAAACTGTATGCGGCTGAAACTGCCCTGAACGGCTTTCGAAAGGGTGTTGATAGCCAACGTTTTTGCCAAGCCAGGCACACCTTCCAACAAAATATGCCCTTGTCCTAAAAGCCCAATCAACAAGCGCTCTATCATGTATTTTTGTCCCACAATGACTTTGTTGATTTCCCGCGTCAGCAAATCGACAAATGCGCTTTCTCTTTCTATCTTCTCATTAATTTCTTTGATGTCAAGAGTTTGTTTCGTTTCTTCCATAGTTATTAAATTTTTTCGAGCGAAAGTTACATTTATTTTTAGTTAAAAAAATCTCCCCGCAAATTGGAAATTTATTTGCTTATAGGATGTTAATAGTTGGTTAAAAATGAAAAATATAAGAAACGAGTATAAGTTTTGATTTCGTTTACCACCTCATAAAATTATTGATTCCCTATACAATTTTCCTTTGTTCATTTCTCTAAATTATATTGAACTTTATAAATTCCCTATTTTTACACAAAATAACTATTTATGTCTGACCTGAAATCAAAAGGTTCGCTCTATGTACACGTTCAAAACCGAGTAGCAACCATCGAGTTTGGTCATCCGGATGCCAATTCTTTCCCGTCAGAATTGCTTGACAGACTGTCCAAAGCCTTAGACGAATTATCCGAAAACAGAGACGTTTCAGTCATCTTGCTGAAAAGTGAAGGCAATGAAACGTTTTGTGCAGGTGCTTCTTTCGACGAGTTGTTGGCTGTTCAAAACAGCGAGCAAGGCAAACAATTTTTCTCCGGTTTCGCGCAGTTGATAAACGCGATGCGGACTTGCCGTAAAATAATCATCGGCCGAGCGCAGGGAAAAGCTGTGGGTGGCGGTGTCGGGATTTTGGCTGCTTCCGATTATGTTTTAGCAACGGTGAACGCATCGGTAAAATTGTCTGAACTCAGCATCGGTATTGGCCCCTTTGTCATCGCACCGGCGGTGGAACGAAAAATTGGGAAAGCTGCTTTTTCAGAGCTTTCGCTCGTGGCACACGAATGGAAAAACGCCTATTGGGCAAAAGAAAAAGGATTGTTCGCGCAGGTTTATGACACCGTCAAGGAAATGGATAAAGAGGTGGATTTCCTTACCCAAAAATTAGCCGCCTATCATCCGGCTGCATTGGAAGCAACGAAGAAAATCTTTTGGGAAGGAACCGAAAATTGGGACAAACTCCTGATTGAACGCGCCAAAATCAGCGGGGAATTGGTGCTTTCTGATTTTGCCAAAAATGCCTTGGCACTTTTTCGAAAGTAGCCTGTTTTGAAATTGAATTTCATCGTTATAATTTAATTACAAGGAAGACAAATAGAATTAGAATTGAATATCTGTGATAAAGTAATACAATTTGATGGTATGACAGATAAATATCAGATTGAAGTTGAAAACACATAACAGGTTTATAAAAAATTTTGAAAAACCGTAAAACTATTTTTAATTTAAAAAATAAAAAAATTGCATTTTCAAGTTGAATCTATCACTAATTTATTAATGCTGTCTCAGGCAAACTTAGTAGCTCAGGAGTAAAGAATTATAGACACTATAATTCTTTAATAATTGAATAGCAAACCCCGCTTAACTGAGAAATTAAAACAACCTTACACACACCGCAAATTTAAGACAGCTCGTTTTATATGCTACACATTCTCACTCCAACTTATACACCACCACCTTGCCTTTTTCAAATAAATAAAGAATTTTCTCGACTTGGTCGATGATAAAGTCTTTAGATTTTGCGGAGATGGTTTTGAGATACTTTTCTTGCCCGCTGTCTTTAGTCAATTCCACAATCTTTATTTGTGTTTCTTCCGGAATGACTAAGATGAGGCTCGAATCGTTTTTCTTGCCTTTTTCGGTACGCTTCAGTATGTTTTCTAGGTTAGTCCCGACGGCGATGCTGTTGATCTCTGTCAATTTGGCATACATGCCTGTATAATTCTGATAATTTCCGTAGATAAACCCGGTGGCAGAAGTAACAAAGCCCAAATCGGTGGAAACCAATACGCTTTTGAAAGTGTTGTTGATTTGGTTGGGGATAAACAGCAACGTGGCCTTGTAAGTGTCGAAACCGCGTTCGCCAAAATCTTTTGTTTTCCCGAAAAAAGTGGCCTTGTTGGTGGAAGCATATTTTTTTTCATATTTCACGACTCCGTTTTTTTCAAAATAATAAAAATTATTTTTTTGAAAGACAAAATACCCGTCTTCTCGAATTTCTAAATTTGGTATTTGTTCAGAATCAAAAGAATAGAGAAGTTTGGCCTGAAGCGTGTCCGTGGTTTTTACGGCTAACATCTTATTGTTCGAAAATACCAGATAGCTATCGGCAGGTTTGTCATGCCAAACTTGATACCGGTTTTTTGATATTTTCAGACTGCGATCGAGGTAAATAGCGGAATTCAAAACAAGCGGATCTTTCCAAATATTGGCACCTGTTTTGGAGTCGATTTTGTGGATAAAGGAAGATGTTATACTTAAAATTTTATCTTCCTTTTGTTCCAAAAAAATAGGGCCGTTATCACCGCTTTTGGATATCTTGACTTCCTTGTCCCAGGCTTTTTGACCGGACGAATCGATGTAAGTAAGAAATTGTTCTTGTGCAACCAAATAACCGGCCTCAGTCGGGACAATTCTTTTGATGAGTGGTAGGATTTCAGATTTTTCCCATTGTTTTTGTCCTGATTCTATGTTGATGGCGTTGAATCCTTTGGAAGTGATGGCAATGAGTTTATTAGAATCAATGGTCGTTTGGGTGATGTTTCCATAGATTTTAAGGGTGTCTTTCCAAACGGGTTTCAGTGTAGTCGCGTCCGAGGCATAAACAGCAGTTTCTTGTGTGAGTTTGGCAGCTTTGAGTTTGTCTGTGAAAGTGAAGAGAATATTTTTTTGTTTTTCATATTCAATGTCGGCGGTATCTTCTGCTTCATACAAAATTTGGCCGTTGATGCTGTTTATTTTTACGAATTGTCCGTAGTTGAGCCAAAGAATGTTGCCGTCTCTGTCCAAAAAAACCTTTTCGTTACCGAGTAGGTTGCGTTTTACGGCATCCAAAAATCTGTTTTTATCTAAAGGGGTTTCCCAAACTTGTTTTCCCAATTTACATTCAAATTTGCCGAGGGTGAGTTCTCTGCCTTTGATGCCGTTCACCAAAATAGATCTGTTGTCGGGCATAATCAGTGTTTTGTTGACCGATTTGTAGCCGGCTTTTTTTGAGTCAAAAAGAATATTTCCGGTGCTAATGTCCATCAAGATGACCGATGCGCCTTGCGTATTAAATGCACCTGACAGCAACTTGGAATTGATTAACTGCTTGGTTTCAAAAACAATGTAGGGTGAATTTTCTAGTTCTGTATAAGAAGAAAAATCAACTTTTTTCATTTTTTTTTGTTTCCAGATAAGTTGATGTGTGGCCACGCCGATGCCGTAAGTGGCTTTGGAAGTTGCCACTAAAAGCGTACCGGTAACGTTATTCACTACTTTAGCCAAAATCCGTCCTTCGATGCTGATTTCTTCTTGCCCGTGAAGCACAAAGCTTAGAAAAAGGGCGATATAGGTGAAGTGTTTATTCACTTTTATTGATTTATTAGAAGCTGATTAAACAAAGTTCCATAAAATATTTCACAAAAATGAAGTGATTTTCAATCGAATTTAAAATTTTAGAAATAAAAAAAGCGCGACAATCATGTCCCGCTTTGTTATTTTTTCTTTGATAAACTATTATCCCAAGGCAACTCTCTCAAATGCCGTCACTTTCAGGTTTGCATCAAGTGATTTTACGTAAGCGGCAACGCTCAATTTATTATCTTTGATAAAATCTTGATTAACCAAGGTGTTGTCTTTAAAAAATCGATTGAGTTTGCCTTTGGCGATGTTGTCTAACATAGCCTCGGGTTTGCCTTCTTGGCGCAATTGATCTTTGGCAATTTCTATTTCTTTTTCGATGATACTTTGATCAACCTGATCTGCGTCGAGCGCGATTGGGCTCATGGCTGCAACTTGCATGGCAACGTCTTTGGCGATGGTTTCTATACCCGCAATTTTTGCCGAAAGCCCGACAAGTGTCCCGATTTTACTGCCTGCATGAATGTAGTGGCCAACATAGGGGGCATGAAGTTTTCTGAAGTCGCCTATTTCTATTTTCTCCCCGATGACACCAGTTTGTTCGATGAGTTTTTCAGCGATGGTTAGGCCGTTGAAATTCGCATTCAAAAATTCTTCTTTGGTTTCAAAATTGGCTGCAAGATTTGCGAAATCCTGTGCAAGTTTTGCATAAGAATCGTTTTTGGCTACGAAATCTGTTTCGCAGTTTAAAGAAATCAAAGTTCCTGTAGTTTGGGAGTCATTGATGACTGCCAAAACCAAACCTTCTGATGAATCGCGGTCGGCACGGTTGGCGGCTACTTTTTGACCTTTTTTTCTAAGGATCTCGATGGCTTTGTCAAAATCCCCATCGGCTTCCACCAATGCTTTTTTACAATCCATCATTCCTGAGCCTGTTATTTGTCGGAGTTTGTTTACATCCGCTGCGGTAATGGCTGCCATAGTAGTATATATTTATTATTTAAAAGTGAAGTTTTAGGTCCACTTGACGGTTAATGTTTTAGTTAAATTTATTCTTCTTCGTCTGTAGGTGTTTCATCAACTTGAGCCGGTTCAACTTCTGCAACTATTTCAACAACCTCAGCTGCTGTTGCTTTTCTGTTCTTTTTTGGCTTGGTTTCTGAAACTTCTTTCTCTTCGTCTTCTTGTTTGTCAGATTTTCTTTCGGTCAATCCTTCAATTACTGCATCGGTAACAAACGACAAGATTTTATCGATTGATTTGGATGCGTCATCGTTAGAGGGTATTACATAGTCAATATTTCTTGGGTCTGAATTGGTATCCACCATAGCGAAAATTGGAATGCCCAATTTGATTGCTTCTTTAACGGCAATGTTCTCAGCCAAAATATCGACTACGAAAAGTGCACCTGGTAAGCGAGACATATCTGCAATGGAACCTAAGTTTTTCTCCAATTTCTCTCTGAGACGGCTTACTTGCAGTTTTTCTTTTTTGGAAAGCGTATCAAAAGTCCCGTCTTGTTTCATTCGGTCGATTGATGCCATTTTTTTAACTGCTTTGCGGATGGTCACAAAGTTGGTCAACATACCACCCGGCCAACGCTCGGTAATGTAAGGCATGTTAGCTTTTTTTGCTTTTTCCGAAACGACGTCTTTGGCTTGTTTTTTGGTGGCTACAAACAAAATTTTTCTTCCGGAAGCGGAAATTTTCTTGATTGCGGCACAAGCTTCTTCAAGTTTTGCAGCGGTTTTGTACAAATTAAGGATGTGAATGCCGTTGCGCTCCATGTAGATGTAGGGAGCCATATTCGGATTCCATTTGCGGGTAAGGTGGCCAAAATGCACACCTGCCTCTAAGAGGTCTTTCACTTCAATGTTTGCCATTTTTTTTAATAGTTTACGTTCGTTGAGTAGCAATGTACGAGTGGTTGCAGGCTTTCTGCGCGCCTCGTCCATTTAGATGCTAAACTAATCGACAACAGTTTGATACAATAAATTATGAACGGGTAATGCGGATTAACGTTTGGAGAATTGGTATTTTTTACGAGCTTTTTTCTGGCCGAATTTCTTTCTCTCCACCATCCTTGGGTCGCGGGTAAGCAATCCTTCCGGTTTGAGTGCCAAACGATTTTCCGGATTGATTTCGCAAATGGCTCTGGAAATAGCTAAGCGGACTGCTTCAGCTTGTCCGGTACTCCCGCCACCTTGGACAGTAACTTTCACGTCAAATGAATCAGCTTGATTAGTTAACGTTAGAGCTTGTTTTACTTTGTATTGGAGAATAGCAGTTGGAAAATAATTTTCCAAAGATTTGTTGTTCACGGTAATATTTCCTTTACCGTCTGCTAAATAGACTCTGGCTACAGCTGTTTTTCTTCTGCCTATTTTATGAATGGTCGCCATTATTTGAATTCGTTAAGATTGATGGTTTTGGGTTTTTGAGCCTCATGTTTGTGTGAAGAACCGACATTTACGTTTAAATTTCTAAAAAGTTCAGCACCCAACTTGTTTTTAGGCAACATTCCTTTTACTGCTTTCTCCACGATTCTTGAAGGGTTTTTTTCATACATTACTTTTGCTGTAAGCGAACGTTGCCCACCCGGATAACCTGTGTGTCTGATGTAAACTTTTTCATCAAATTTTTTACCGCTCAATGCAATTTTTTCAGCGTTGACAACAATCACGTTGTCACCGCAATCGGCGTGTGGGGTATAGTTTGTTTTGTGTTTGCCTCGTAGCAATTTTGCGACTTTGGAAGCAAAACGACCCAATGTTTGTCCTTCGGCATCTACCAAAACCCACGCTTTATTCGCGTTAGCTTTGTTGGCTGATTCTGTCTTGTAGCTTAATGTGTTCACACTAAATAATTTTATGATAACTATAATTCTCTTCGAATA
>PFUR01000003.1:26098-37512 GCA_002790195.1 Flavobacteriales bacterium CG_4_9_14_3_um_filter_40_17 | reverse complement strand
TTTATTGTGTGTGGAGGATTATTTTCCGGGACAAGCCATTATTTTTTGACCTGGTTTCATAGTAACATTTGACGGCCTGATATTATTGTTGCCTAACCCCGATGAATGGCTTCCCACAAGGCAGGGACTGTTTGCAAACGGCATGGGCTTTTGCATTTATCTAATCTCTGGATGTCTTATTTCTCCGCCGGCCACCCCGGCTTGAAGGGCAAAATAAAGAGCCGCAACTAAGCACCCTACCGTGGCCAAGGTTATGATTTTTGCGTAGGCTTTTTTTTGCCAACTTGCCCAAAAACCAATGAGGGAAAACATTCCGGCAATATATAGGAACATCAAAAATGCATAGGCTGCTTCTTGATGGGTAGCGATTAAGTGTTCGTCCATGCCGGACGCGAGTTTTTTTGCTTCTTCACCCGTAAAAAAACCGCTTGAAGTTGTAAGACAGTTTTGATGTCCTTTTAGTATTCGAAGCTGTTTCTCGACGCAATGTTTATTGCAGCATATTATTGGTTATGCAATCACTATTCCTGTTGTTTGACAGGGATGTATATCTCAGCTTCCCAATTCAAATTATCTCCGCCGTTGTGTGGATTGTTCAGGAAAGTTTCAAAAACTTTGTGGTCAATCTTGATGTTGTTGCGCAAGGCATAATCATAAATAGCATACCAAGCTTTGTCCGAGATTCTATAATTACCGTTAAAAGTAGCTTTGATAGATTTTCGGGCGGGTATTTTTTTGAACTTAAACAGCTTACTTTGCGGTAGCGAATCGGTTTTTGAAATAGGGAAAGCATAAATATACTCGATGCTGTCATTTTCAACATCCCAATTAGTTACTTCGATGATGGGGTTGCCGTTTTTTCCTAATTTCATAGAATCGATGTAGCGCAACAAGAAACCATCGTTACTCATCATGTTGAATGCTTTTTGTTTCATGCTGCTTTTGAGTGGTACGTAAACCACAAAACGCTCGGGGCTTTCGGCTTCTCCTTCTATTTTCACTCTAAATTCCCTGTGGGCAAACGCATCTGCATTTTTCTTGAAGTTGACAATTTTGAATCGCATAACATCTTCAAATTCTGTCTTTGAAAAGGGAATGAAAAGCCTGTTTTTTAAACTGTTTCTTTTGTCTTTAATCTCCACTCTTACTCTGGTGGTTGAGTCATTTACACCTTTGAAAGTCCAATGCAAATCCAATTTTGTATTGTTGAGTGGGACAAATTGGTTGATTTCCGAATAGGGTTTTTTGGAGGTGACAACGGTCGATTCTTCGGCGGCAAAATGGTCCCATTTTTTCCAATCGGCTACTTGTTCGTAAACCGTTCCCGGGGCAGATTTTACGTAAAAATTAACCGCATAATCATACGATTTGATAAAGAAATACCAAAGCAGATAAGATACAAGCCCAACAGCAATCGATAATAAAACAATTTTTAATTTTCTTTTTTTAGACATGGAAGTTCTCTCTTTTTTGATTAGTTAAAAGATTATTTTTTTTAAACCTGACAAAAGTACTAGTTAATTTTCATTTTCAAATTTTGTACAACCCAATTCCCAACATTTTTTCCTTGCTCCACGCCAACTTTGATTGCTTGGATGTAGTGAATGCCTCCATACAACCTGCTGATGGCGGCTTCGTCGGCAGCTTTGTAGAAAGATTCAAAACTTCTGACGGGAAGCCCATAGGGAGTTTCGGTATCATCGTCAAACGAAAAATTATCGCCAAAAATATCAGTTAAGACAGTCGATGCCGCACCCGATGCCACCGAATGTCCGCTGGTATATTCAGGAAATGGCGGGGTTTGCAGGATGGGCTTCCACTCTTCGTCTATGTATTTGTTGATGAGTGTTTCCGGGCGAACGAGGTTGCTTCTGTATTTTTCGTCCCAAACGCTTATGAATGCTTCAAAAATTCCGATGGATGTTTTGGTATAATTGTGCACGGTCTCTGCAAAATCTGCATTTACTTTTCTGCTGGCTATTTTTGAAATACCGATCCAATGTGCGCCGGGTGTTATTTTTTTGGTAGCAAACATCAAATGCCCGCGATGGGTTGACACGTAGGGGTTGCAATCCCAAAATTGGGCGATTGTTATTTCTTCGGATGCATCTCCCTTTTTACTAATTTCTATACTTACGTCATACACGTGTTGGAGTTGTTTGTAAAACTCCGATTTTTTGTCCAACGAAAACGGGATGGGTTCCGTTGGCTTGAACTGAGCCGCCGAATCCAAAACGAGTGTCCGGATTTTGTTCCAATGGGGTTCAATCCCGTCCATATAATCAGGTGGTGTGGGTTGCCAGCGAGATGGATCGTCTGAGAAGACAGAATATTTTGGCATAGTCCGGGTTTGCTTGTAGTTGTCTTCATCCATCCATTTTTTGATATGAGCCGCCACTGCAAGACCATAGGTTTTGGAAGCTTCAAAACTTTTCGGGTTGGTTTTTCCCCAAATTCCGTACATGCTGTCGCGATAATCGGTAATCCTTTTTTCGGAAAAAATCAAGTTCTTACCAAGTTCATAATAGGCGGTCAAAGCGGCTACTTCAGGTTGGATAGGCTTGGTTGTGTCCAATGCCGGAATGGCAGTAAGCCCATGCAACTGGCCAGCCAAACTTTGGTATTTAGGGTTGTTTTGAGCCATAATTTCGTAAGCGGCCATATTAGGGTATAGGTAAATCCGGCTGGCTACCGGCGGAGAAAAAATATCGTGTATCATCACCTCGGTCAGTTTGTCAACTGCCCGATGGTAGTCTTCCGGTGACACGGTTATGGGCTTGTATTCTTTCTGGCATGAAAGGATAGCCAAGGCGGAGACGAGGGTTAAAACTGCTTTTTTCATAGTTTTTAGTAATGTGTTATTCGTTTTGTTATTATTAGTTTCTGGTAACTGGATTCAGGTTATTTTTGCCAATACTTATTTCTGTTTCGGGACTTAGTCACCGATTATGTAAAAGGTGTCATAATTCGTAATTCAAAATCAATTAATCTTCAAACCTCTCAAGGCTGTACAGTTCCGTTTCGTGGTTGTTATAAGTCACCAACAAATAATCGACTTGGTTTATTTTTATCACGTTAAGCCCTCTTACTTGTTTTTGGGTAAAATTAATTCCCAATTCCGGCGCGTTCACAATTTTTTCCCCCTGAAGTAAAACCGCACCGGCAAAACTATCAAACCGGCCATGATAAGGCTTCACACCAAAATAATTGCCGCCCAACAATACCTCTTTTTTCCCGTCTTGGTTGAAGTCGTAAGCGAGCATTTTTGTGATTGGAGCGGTTTGTAATGATTTTTCGAAAGGGAAAAAACGATATTTTCCATTTATTTTTTTAAGGTAGCCGGATGCCAACTCGTCAACTGTTAGGAGGTCAGTTTTGGGTAGCGATTTTTCGAAGATTTCTTCGACAGTTTTTCCTGCAAACGAGTGGTAGTTAGTGAATTTTTTCTTCAAGGATTCCATTTGAGAAGATAGCTCATCCAATCCGGGAACCGGAAAATATTGGTTGTCCCGGGCAAAGGCAACTACGGTTTCTTTGCTGCCGTTTTCGTCCAAATCGCCGTAATACATTTTCAAAGGATATTTTTTGGAAGCTGAGAACTTGGTGTTCAACCCCCAATTTCCCAGAAGATATTCCGATTTGCCATCTCCGTCTAAATCAAACTCTAAAATACTTTGCCACAAGCCATTGATTTTCTTTTCTAAATAGGTTTGAGAAACATTTTCAAATTTCCCTTGGTTGTTTTTCAAGAATACGGGTGACATCCATTCGCCGGTTGCAATCAAATCATCTGTGCCGTCTCCGTCAAAATCTGTCCAGACGGCATCGGTAATCATTCCTAAATTTTTAAAGGCATCTTCACTTTTAATTTCAAATTTCTCATCTTTATTTTCCAGCAAATAACTGTCCGGTATCTTGCCGAAATCGTATGAAAGCGGTCCTGAGCCTACAAAAAAGTCGATGTCGCCGTCTTGATCAAAATCATACGGGCGAACCACCGACCCGTTTTCATAATACTTAGGAAAATCTGCTTGCTTGGCAAAATTCCCCTTGCGGTCATTGAGGAATAATCGATCGAGCAACGGCAGCATTTTTTCGTAAAACTCGCCCCCGCCCGACACGGCAAATAAATCTAAAGATCCGTCTCCATTGACATCGATTAAGCAAGCTTCGGTTTCTTCTACCGCGTTTTCTTCTTTTGGAAATAAATTTACGGCTCTTTCAAATCCCGATTTCTTTTGAAGGAACAACTGTGCGGGTTCAAATTTTGCACCGCCAAAAAACACATCCTCCAAACCATTGCCATCCACATCACCAATTGCCACTGCCGGACCTCGATTGGAAATTCGGTAAGGAATTAGTTTTTGCCTGTCGAAATCGTTGAAATTGTTTTCTTTGTGGTCATAGGCTAGCCCGAAGTTGTCATCGGCAATTGCAAACCATTTTTTGATTTTTTTTGATGAAAATCCGGGAAAAGTATCCCGTTTTACTTGGGGTTTTAGAATCAATGTCTGATTTCGATTGACGTTTGTTAACTTTTGATAGGTTCGATCCGGCCAAATGACCCATAGTGAATCTATTTTAGTGAGGGTATCCAATCCGAAGAATAATGTGGGCTCGGATGAAGATTGAAACCCTTTGGTGGTGAAAAGTTGCTGATATTGGAGTTTTCCTTTTGTGTAGAGCGCAACTTTGGTTCCAATACCAAAACGATTGGGTTTGTCATAGTCAAACTTTACTTTCAGATAATTTCCGTTTGAGTTGTTTTTCAACAAATAGGGCAAATTATTTAGGTTGTTGACCACCAAGTCCAAATCACCGTCATTGTCTAAGTCTGCATAGGCAGAACCGTTTGAATTGGAAGGGATTTGCGGAATCCAAGTGGTTGATTTGTTTTCAAAATCATTTTTGCCGTTTCCTTTAAAAATGAAGTTGGGAATTTCCCCTGAAGGCATCATTTGGATGGCTTGCTGGTCAATCAACCGGGTGCTTTCCAATTTTTTCTTAATTTGCTCGTTCGATATGTATTTGATAAAATCAAGGTTGTTGGGCCGAATGGGGATTCCATTCGAAATAAACATATCTGGGTTGCTGTCTTGGTCAAAATCAGCAAAGAGTACAGACCAACTCCAATCGGTTGCCGCCACACCACTCATCAAGGCCGTTTCTCCGAAAAACTCGCCTTCATGATTGATTTGAAGCATGTTGCGCCCGAATTGATGGTGGTATTTAAGCGTTTCAGTCCGGTATCTTGCCAATTCGGAATCGTCATCGCCCACGGATGATTTGATTACTTTTTCATCATCAGACAGCATGTCCAATGTCATGATATCGGGATAACCGTCGTGGTTGATATCCGAAACATCGCTTCCCATCGAAGAACGGCTGACGTGGCCAAATTTTTCTTTTACTTGCTCCTTGAAAGTCCCGTCGCCGTTGTTGAGATAGTAGTAGTCGTCTTCGTGAAAATCGTTGCTCACGTAAATATCTATGAAGCCATCTTGGTTAAAATCGGCCGTTGCGACACTCAACCCATAACTGTTAGGCCCGCCGAAAATCCCGGCGGCTTCACTGACATCGGTAAATTTATCGCCGTCATTGCGCATCAATTTGTCACCACTTTCGTAGTTGCGGTTGTTTCGGATGTTTGCCGGCCCGAATGAGTCTGTTGTATGGACGGCATGGTTGAGCAGGTACAGGTCTAAATCACCGTCGTTGTCGTAATCAAAAAATGCGGCGGAGGTGGAATAGTTGTCCAGACCTAAACCGTATTTAGTAGCTTCTTCTATGAAAGTACCGTCACCTTGGTTGATAAACAATTCATTATGGCCGTCAAAACCGTTTAAACCAACAACTGCCAACACATAAATATCTAAAAAGCCATCCCCATTAACGTCTGCCATGACCACACCGGTATTCCAATCACTTTTACCTGCAACACCTGCTTTTTCGGTAATATCCTCGAAAACAAAATTGCCTTTGTTCAGGTAGAGTTTATTGGGCAGTTGGTTGGCCGTAAAATAAATATCCTGAAGCCCGTCGTTGTTTATATCACCGATAGCTACACCACCTCCGTCGTAGAAATAGAGATAATCGAGTATGTTGAGTTTGTCGGATTCTTTCAAGTCGTTTCGAAAGGAAACACCAGATTTCTCTGCCGGTATCTGCTCGAACAACGTTTCTTTTTTGTTTTTCGAACAAGAAATCATCCACAGGGAGAGGACAAAAATTCCTATTCTTTTAGTCATTCGTCTTATATAGCTTGGGTGTGTCATTGTTTCTGATTATCAATAAGTAGTTTTTGCCTGTCCAAAGAAGGGATTTGACCATGCCTTTTACAACAAAGTCTGAGCGGTTGGAGTCTGTCCAATCAAATGACCCGTCACCTTTTCCAAGTAAGACAGACCCCTGGTTGGCATCGAGGCGGCCAAATTGCGGTTTCAAATCAAAATAGTTTCCTCCGCTTATTATATCTATGTTTCCATCCCCGTTGAGGTCGGTTACTGTGATGGCTTTTACATTTGAAAATTGAACTTGTGCAGGAAGTTTTTTGATTTCAAAAGTTCCGTTTCCTTTATTTAGAGCGACTACACTTGCCGAACTCACGGCGGTTTTTTGAATAGTTTTGCCCAAAAGCTCTTTTGAAAATAAATCGGTTATGCTTTTCGAATTGTAATTTTCGTAGGAGTTGCTCTCTTTTTTAAGATGGGGTAGTTGTTCGGTAATCTCATTACGCAGGTATACAGGGATGTCTTTGCCATTGATAGTCCGGGTTTGTATTTGTTCAATGGTGCCGTTGTTGTCAAAATCATTGACAAAGAGTTTCATCGGATGGCCGGGCGTAGGCAGATAACTGGCGTTTTCACCAAAATTACCCAAAATCAAATCGGGTTTGCCATCTTTGTTGACATCTGCCGACTTGATGGCTTGCCACCAACCCGACAATGAATCCAATGACGTTTTGAGTTGAGACAAGCGCCTGCCGTTGTTTTTGTATATTTTCGGGCTCATCCAATCGCCCACGACCACCAAATCTTTGATGCCGTCTGCATCCATGTCTTCCCACAAGGCATCGGTAATCATGCCGGTTTCTTTCAAATCAAAAGCTTTGCTTTCAGAAACATCTTTGAAATTGCCTTTCCCATCATTTTCTAATAAAAGATGCGTTGGATTCGGGCCATACATACCAACAATACTCCTGGAAGCGATGAACAAATCAAGGTCTCCATCCCCGTCAAAATCTTCTGGTGCGATTGCAGACACATTGTTGCCGGTTGATGGCAATATCACGGCATCCTCAAAACCACCTCTCTTGTTGTTGATATACAGTCGGTTGTTGTACCACTGTTTTCCTTTCAAAGTTTCGTTGCCTCCGGCACCCACAATTAAATCGGCAAATCCGTCTCCGTTGACATCGCCAAATGCGGCGGTGGTATCTTCAAAATATTTATCCTTTTCAAAGGCAGGAAGGCTGATTAGTACAAAACTGTGATTGGGTTTTTGCAGGTAAAGATTTGCAGGGGAATTAGATGCGCCACCGATAAATACATCGTCTAGTCCGTCGTTGTTGATATCGCCAACCGCGGCTGCCGGCCCTTCTTGAGAAATCGGTTTTGACACCAATTTTTCGTAATCGTAATCGGCGTAAATATTCTCGAAATGTGGTTTGAAATCGGAAATAATTTCAGTTAAAAGAGGCTTGGTTTTTTTAGAAGCACTGTAAGACGAATAGTTGCCCGATGCATCGGTTTGATTGAATGTGAGGGTTTGGTTGACAGCTTGGTTTTTTAGGGTCTGAAAAGTTTGATCCGGCCAAATGATGTGGATAGAATCTACGGTTAAATGATTGCCCAAGCCGACCGTTATTTCGTAATCGACAGAGGATTGGAAACCCCGTGAGGGCATCATTTCAGTATAATAGTTTTGCCCGTTGTTAAATATTTTGACTTTTGCCCCGATAGCAAATGTATTGGGAGCTTTGCCCTTCAACCTGAACTTCAGATGCTGATTTTTGTTTTTTAGGTTGGATTCGTTCCGATAAACAAAAAGCGGTTTGTTGACGTTATTGACAATCAGGTCTAAATCGCCGTCGTTGTCTATGTCTGCGTAAGCCGAACCGTTTGAAAAAGAGGGTTCGTCCAATCCCCAATCTGCCGCTTTGTTGCTAAAGGTAAGGTCTCCATTGTTTTTAAATGCGTAGTTTGGAATGGGCATGGAAGGCATTTTCCCGACAATGGAGTCAACGGCTTCTTTTTTGCCATAAATCAGCATTTTTTGGATGATGTCATTGGCAAAAAAATTCATAAAATCTTGATCGGTCAGGTCGTGTAAGATCCCGTTGCTGACAAAGACATCGCGATAACCGTCGTTGTCCATGTCAAACAGGATTGCGCCCCAAGTCCAGTCGGTTTTGGCAACACCGCCGTAAAATGCAATTTCCGAAAAAGTTTCATTTTGATTGTTCAGCTGCAAGGCATTGTGCATGAATTGGTTGTAAAAATCTTGCTTTTCTTGGAATTTGCGCAAATCAAAAGATTCGAAGGTGCTTACTTGTTTGAGCCTATTGTCTTGTTCGGGAAGCATATCGGTTGTGAAAATGTCCGGATAGCCGTCGTTGTTGATGTCTGCGATGTCTGCCCCCATCGAGAAAAAACTCATGTGGCCGGCCCAATCGCGTGAAGCCTCTTTAAAAGTCCCATTTTTTTGATTGATGTAGAGATAATCTTGTTCGTAAAAGTCGTTTGATACATATATATCTTGCCAACCGTCTTGGTTGACATCCCCAACATTTAGCCCCAAACCAAAACCAATCAAACTGCCAAAGATACCCGCTTGCTCGCTGACATCCGTAAATTTGCCGTTGTCGTTGCGTAGCAATTTATCATTTCCGCCTTTCATGGCTTCGGGGATAGACCATTTGTCTGCCCTGAGGTTTCTCCGGTTGTTGTAGCCAAGTGAAGACACCGAAATAAAGCTGTTGTTTAGGATATAGACATCCAAATCACCATCGCCGTCATAGTCAAAAAATGCGGCATGGGTCGTGAAACCACTGTCTGCCAGGCCATATTCTTCCGATTTTTCGGTAAAAGTCAGGTCGCCATTGTTGATGTACAATTCATTTTTTTGGTTATCGCCGGTTACCGCGCCTGCATTACACACGTAAATATCCAATAACCCATCGGCATTGATATCGACAAAAACCACCCCGGTCGACCATTCGTTGATACCCGCTACGCCTGCTTTTTCAGTGATATCTTCAAACTGAAAACTCCCTTTGTTAAGATAAAGTTTGTTTTTACCCATGTTGGAAGTCAGGTACAAATCGGGGAGCCCGTCGTTGTTCAGGTCGCCGAGGCCGACTCCGCCACCGTTGTAAAAATTCCGGTATTTGAAGACATTCAGTTCGGGTGAACTCTCGATTGAGTTTTCGAAATGAATACCTGTTTGATCCGGATTGAGCTTGGTGAAAAGCGAATTTTTACCCGTTGAATATTCATTTGAAGCATCGGCTTCTTTTTCTTTTTTACAGGCTACAATCGAGAGCAAGCAAAGGAATATCAGATACTTTTTCATGGTTATTTTTTTATTGGTTGAGCCGAAATTTTGATGAATTGAAGACTGTCGTTATTTTTTGAAATCACAAGATGAGGTTCATTTCTGATGATAATTTTCTGTATATCCCTGACTTGGCCATCTATAAAGAAAGAAGGCTCGGTGTAAACCGAAAAACCGCCTTTTTTGTCATTTAATAGAATCAAACCTTTTGAAGCATCTTGCCTGCTCAATTGTGTGTTGAGTTGATAATTGTTTCCTGCTAAAACAACATCCGGAAACCCGTCTTTGTTCAAATCTTCTGTCGTCATTGCATACACAGATGAAATTTGAGCTAAATTAGGCAAATCCTGTGACATGAAAGTGCCGTCACCTTGGTTGATAAAGACCGTGGATTCGAGTTTATAAACTTGTTTTTTGTAGGCGTTATCCAATTTTTTTTGAGAAAAAATAGCTGAAAATTTTGCTTGTGCAAAGGCTCTATAGGATAAATATTTTTTGTTGATTGATGGGATTTGCGACACAATCTCGTCTTTGGAGGCAAAAGCCATTTCGTTTCCTTTGTAAAAATAAGAAACTACCGGTTCGATCGAGCCATTGTCATCAAAATCATTGCTATACAGCGTGACTGGTTCTTCTTCGGAAGCTTTGAGCCGGGTGTTTAGCCCCCAGTTTCCGGCTACAAAATCGAGCAATCCGTCGTTGTTGAAATCAGCGATTTTGACCGAATTCCAAAAGCCATTTGTTTTTTCGAGGTGGTTGTTTTTTTGGGTGGTAAAAACACCGTCTTTGTTGAGCATTATCGTGATAGGCATCCAATGCCCGGCAAGAACCAAATCAGGATATCCGTTGTGGTCTATATCTTCGATACCGAGGTCATAAATCAAGCCCAAATCTGCCAAATCGGGTGCTTTGGAAGCAGTCACTTCTATAAAATTACCTTTTCCGTCGTTTTCAAAAAGATAATTTTTTGCTGAGATTCCAAATTTCCATGGCAAGCTATTGGAACCCAATACCAAATCAAAATCACCGTCCTTGTCAAAATCAAAGGCTTTTGCAACCGATGCGTTGATGGCGATATTTTTAAAATTTAAGGTGTCCAAAACAAATTTACCGTTGTGGTTTAGAAATAGTTTGGGTTGCAACGGCTCTCCGGAGAGAAATTCGTTGCCTCCGCCCAACACGAGTAAATCGGAGTCGCCATCGCCATCGGCATCAAAAAACAAGCTTGCTGTATTTTCGCGTTTACTGTCAGATTCTATATCGCTCTGCGGATTGGGGATAAAACTTCCATCCGGTTGTTGCAAAAGCAAAATAGCTTTTTTCCATTTTGAATTGCCAATAAACAAGTCTTCCAAGCCATCTTTGTCAACATCGGCAACAGAAACCTTGGAGCCTAAGTTGGTCGTTGTATAAGGTACCAACGGATTTCGTATGAATTCCAGGACTTCATTGTCTTCGTGTAGGTAGGGGACGGATATTTTGGTATTCCGCAGGTAAGATTTGTTTTTATTGCTTTGAAATTCTTTGTAATAGAATCCGGCCGCGTTATTTTCAATTGCCAGTATGGACTGATTGGCAGCTAGGCCTTTGAATGTTTGATAAGCTCCTGAACTCCACACAACTTGCATAGAATCTATCGTTTGATGGTTGCCGATGCCTATGTGGATTTCCGGCGAAACTGCGGATAAATAGCCTCGTGTGGTGTAGTTTTCAAACATTTGGACACGACCGTTTTGATGAACATAAACTTTGTTACCGATGCCAAAGGTGTTCTTAGAGCCGGACTTAAACTTGATGTTTAAAGAGTGGGCAGACTTGTCTAAAGTTGTGGTTTTGTTTTCGAGAAGAAAAGCCTTTTC
>PFUR01000003.1:0-26055 GCA_002790195.1 Flavobacteriales bacterium CG_4_9_14_3_um_filter_40_17 | reverse complement strand
AAAAAATAATTAGAAACCTTGATTTCCGGTAAACCTTTGGTCAATATCGAATCTTTTTCCGAAAGGCCAGCCCTTATCCTTTTTTGGATTTGATCATCGACAATGAAATTGATAAAATCCATGTCGTTGGTTGCGCCTTTTATGCCGTTGGTAATGTATAAGTCTTTCCAACCATCGTTGTCAAAATCGGCGAACAGGGGCGACCATGACCAGTCTGTCGCCGCCACACCCGACTGAAAAGCAATTTCGGAGAAGCGGTTGTTGCCACGGTTCAGTTGCAAAGAATTTTGCATGTATTGATAAGCATAATTGTTTTTGCGATATTGCTCGTAGATTTGATAGGGGTAATCACGTCCGGCAGTTTGAAATCCGGTAATATCTTCCGGTAGCATGTCGAGGGTCATCAAATCGGCTAAACCGTCGTTGTTGAAATCGCCGGCATCTACCCCCATCGATGAATGAGAAGTGTGGCCGATAAATTTATTGTTTTTTTCTATTATATCTTCAAAAGTACCGTTGCCTTTGTTGATATAAAAATAATCATTTTCAAAAAAATCGTTGGCTACATAAATATCCGGATACCCATCGTTGTTTACATCATTCACGACAACACCCAATCCGTAACCGATGAGGCCATTGTGAATACCCGAATTCACGGTCACATCTGTATAGAAACCATCCTTGTTTTGTAGCAACTTGTCACCAGCCAAAGTGTCCGGGATATCTCTTTTTGAGCCGTTTCCATACGTCCGGTTCGGATAAACCGAATGATTGAGTAAAAACATATCGAGGTCACCGTCCAAGTCGTAATCAAAAAAGGCCGCTTGGGTGGAAAACGACGAAATATCGAGCCCATAGGATGCGGCATCCTCTTTAAAGACCGGAATTCCATCAGAGCCAACTCCTTGGTTTATATAAAGTTTGTTCTTATCTTGGATGTGCAGATACTTTCCCAGTTTACAAACATAAATATCCATCAGCCCATCGTGGTTGATGTCAACAGTCGTCACGCCCGTAGTCCACCCGTCAGCATTTTCTATCCGGGCGGCTTGTGTGGCATCCCTGAATTTTAAATTTCCCTGATTGAGATACAGTTTATCCGCTCCCATGTTGGCCGTAAAATACAAATCTTTTTTACCGTCATTGTTGAAGTCGGCAACTGCCACTCCGGCTCCGTTGTAGAAATACAGATAGGTAAGAATGTTGAGTTTGGGTGTTTCGGTAAGCCGATTTTCAAAATCCAAGCCGGTTTCGGAGGCATCTTTTCGCACGAAACGTTTGTCCTCTTTTTGGCAGGAAATCAAAAAGAGGGAGGTGTAAAACACGATAAAGATACAGCGGGAATTTTTCATTTGTTTCTATAAAAAAAGCCCATAAAGATAGGACATTCGCGGTAGTGTTAGAAATGAATTTTCTTCGTGTTTTGCATCGGGATGGATGCGTATAAATTTAGCAAAGTGCTGATGATAATGATGTTTTTCAGGATGTATTGCCCGACCATAGAGAGTGATTTTGAAGAAAGATTAAAGGTCAATTCCGGATCGAAAAAAAATGGAAAAAATGTGCAAACCATGTGTGCAATGGCCACTTTAATTATCAATTTGGTTTGAATGTTCAAAATCAAAAACATGCCAATCCATGTTTCCAACAGAGCCAACAGCGTGAGCGATAATCTTCCTTGTATAATCCCGAAAGTCATTTTACGGATTGTCATTTCTGCCAAGTCTTCCGCCGGGCTTAAGTGCGGGAAAAACTTTAATACACCAAACAGCAGATAGACAAATCCGATGCTGTATTGCAACCAATTAATCTTTTTTATGCTTAATTTTAGGCTTTCAATCACGGTTTTCTTTTTGTTTGCTAAACTAAAGCTTTGATAGAAGCCAATGATTGAACCATGCATTAAAATAGTTTAACGAAAGTTTAAACAAGCTAATAAAGGTCTAATATCAGTGTTTGGATGGTAACAAAAGGATTAATTTGACAAAAACAAAATAAAAACGGACACCTGCGCAATTCGAAAAACCCTGAAACTTGAAACTTAAAAACCTATATCTCACAATTTTCGGAATTTCTGTCATTGGTTTGTCAATAGTGCAATACCAGTATTTAAAAATAGGACTTAACCTGGCACAGGTGCAGTTCAATCAGAAGATTGCGCAATCAATACGGTCGATTAAATCTGATTTGTACTTGGAAAATGAACTGACCTATTTGGTCGGAAAGTCGATGACCAAAGACAATTACGGGATTCCGATGAGTTTGGACAGCATTTCGGACGCTTCTAACTATTTCATGAATGCGTTCTTGTCGGCCAAACTGATTGAAAACGGCATCAAGGCAGATTTTTCCTATCGCATTTTGGACAAAGACTCGGTGGCCTATCTCTCAAATTTGAAAACGGATAGGAAGGCAAACGATTTGCTCAAATATCCCATTATTCTCGGCGGATATTTACCCCAAACTTTAGGGAAAGAGGTAATCGTCGAATTGTCTTTTGAGAACATCAACGCTTATTTTATATCTCAACTTAATGGTTTGACGATTCCGAGTTTGTTGTTTCTGCTTTTTATCATCGCCGTAGTTATTTGGGTTTTAAGGTCTTTTTATTGGCAACAAAACGTTATCACGACGACCAACGAGTTTATCAACAACCTCACGCACGAACTCAAAACTCCGGTTTTCTCAATTGGTTTGGCTACTAAAATTTTAGAAGAAAAAGCAACCCCTTCGCAAAAAGAAATGATTGCACTAATCCGTACGCAAAACGACAAGCTCAAAACACATATCGATAAAGTATTGCAATTGGCAGGCATGGAAAGAAGTGGGCATGTAGTTAACTTGCGTCAATTGGATTTCTATCCGATTTTAAAACAATTGTCTGTTGATTTTGAGCAAATTGCAAAATTGAGCGAGGCCAGTTTTACTTACGACATTGAAGAAAAACCCTATTTCATTTTGGGAGAAGAAACACATTTGAGCAACGCATTCAACAATTTGTTGGACAACGCGCTCAAATACCGGAAAGAGAACGCGAAAATAAATTTGGAAAGCAAGATTGTCAAAAACAATTTGAATGTCAGGATACAAGACAACGGCATCGGCATCAAGAAAGAAGATATTCCGAAGTTGTTCAAAAAATATTTCAGGGCTTCTTCGGGCAATGTCCACAACGTGAAAGGGTACGGATTGGGGCTGCACTACGTTAAACAAATTGTCAAACTGCACCGTGGAAGGATTTCGATTGAGAGCAGTGTGGGAGAGGGGACAACGATGGTGGTCACAATTCCGTTGATTCGAAATTAAAAAACCTGAAAAGTCACCAAACCCTTTCGGGGTTGGCTAAAACATACAGATAACGATTGTAAACTTAAAGATATGAATCATTCACACACGATTTTGCTGGTCGAAGACGATCAAGATTTGGGCTATCTGCTTTCGGAATACCTGAAGATGAAGGCATTTAACATCATCTGGAAAACTTCCGGCAAAGATGCCCTAAACGTTATGGATACGCAAAAATTTGATTTGTGTATTCTGGACATCATGTTGCCGGAGATGGACGGTTACACACTTGCCGCTGCCATCAAACAAAGATTTCCCCAAACTCCGTTTATGTTTTTGACCGCCAAAGCCATGAAAATTGATGCATTGAAAGGTCTTAGTTTGGGAGCCGTTGACTACTTGCGAAAGCCCATCGATGAGGAGGAATTGGTGATGCGGATTGAAGTATTGCTGAATCGGTTTGCGCATGAGGAAACCATATCTAAAAAATCAAGCCTGTACCATATAGGCCAGTATGAATTTTCCCCTGAAAATCTACAACTCAGCTATCACGGAAACATTGTACAACTGACACAAAGAGAAAACGACATTTTGTTGATGCTCGTTCAGCACAACAATCAAATTTGCTCACACAAAGACATTCTTACTAAATTGTGGGGGAAGAATGATTATTTCAATCGAAAAAGCCTGAGTGTTTTCATTACCCGCTTGCGGAAATATTTAGCTAAGGACTCTTCAATCCACGTTGAAAATATACACAATCAAGGATTTATATTGAAAATTGGATTATAAAATAGCGAGAGTACAATGTATATTCTGTTGTCCGCGAGTCTTAATCATACTATAACAGAATTTCAATCTGACTAAAATATAAAATATCCATGAAAGTTCATTAGTTAACATGGTATTTTTTAAAATGTCATTTTAGAGCGCAGTCGAGAAACCTTTATATGGTCTCGACTGCGCTCGACTTGACATCTAATTACTTAAAATAGAAAAGGATTTAATCTATCAGAATAACAACTTTGTTTTCATTTGACTCTACTGTGCCCGAATCTATCATTAGGCACCATACATTGTCTTTTTTAGAAAACATTTTTTCAAAAGATTCTGTCGATTCAAAGCTCCCTTTGATTTTTACAAAACCTTTTTTCAAGGTTGAAACGATCGGGGCGTGGTTGTTGAGTATTTGAAATTCCCCATTGGATCCCGGAAGTGATACCACCTCCACTTTGTCATTGAAGATAACGGCTTCAGGCGTAATGATTTCTAAAAACATATTTTTTTGTTTAAAGCATTAAACTTCTGCCAACATTTTCTCTCCGGCTTCGATGGCTTCTTCGATGGTGCCTTTCAAGTTGAAAGCAGCTTCGGGAAGGTGATCTAATTCCCCGTCCAAAATCATGTTGAAACCCTTGATGGTGTCTTTGATGTCAACAAAAACTCCGGGAATACCGGTGAACTGTTCTGCCACGTGGAAGGGTTGAGACAAAAACCGTTGGACTCTGCGCGCGCGAGAAACAACCAATTTGTCTTCGTCACTAAGTTCTTCCATACCCAAAATGGCAATGATGTCCTGCAATTGTTTGTACCGTTGCAAAATTTCTTTGACACGTTGTGCGCAGTTGTAGTGTTCGTCACCCAAAATCTCGGGGGTAAGGATCCTTGAAGTGGAATCAAGCGGGTCAACCGCCGGGTAAATTCCAAGCTCGGCAATCTTGCGTGACAAAACCGTGGTAGCATCCAAGTGGGCAAAGGTCGTAGCAGGTGCGGGGTCGGTCAAGTCATCCGCAGGTACGTAAACCGCTTGGACAGAGGTGATGGAACCTCGTTTGGTTGAAGCAATGCGTTCTTGCATTGCGCCCATTTCGGTTGCCAATGTTGGTTGGTAGCCTACCGCAGAAGGCATCCTACCCAAAAGTGCGGAAACTTCAGATCCGGCTTGGGTAAACCGGAAGATGTTGTCCACAAAGAATAGTACGTCTTTCCCTTGTCCGTCTCCTGCTCCGTCCCGGAAATATTCAGCAACAGTCAATCCGGAAAGCGCCACACGGGCACGTGCCCCGGGAGGTTCGTTCATCTGTCCGAAAACGAAAGTTGCTTTCGATTCTTTTAATTCTTCTTCATTTACTTTAGACAAGTCCCAACCACCTTCTTCCATCGAATGTTTGAACTCATCCCCATATTTGATAATACCCGATTCAATCATCTCACGAAGCAAATCATTCCCTTCACGGGTACGTTCACCTACGCCGGCAAAGACCGACAAACCGCCGTGCCCTTTGGCTATGTTGTTAATCAATTCCTGGATCAAAACGGTTTTTCCTACGCCGGCACCGCCAAACAATCCGATTTTTCCTCCTTTGGCATAGGGTTCAATTAAGTCAACAACTTTAATTCCAGTATAAAGAACTTCTGTAGAAGTCGTTAAATCTTCAAATTTGGGTGCTTCCCTGTGAATCGGGAGGCCATTTTTTCCGGCTTTTGGCAAGGATTTCATACCATCGATGGCGTCTCCCACTACGTTGAACAAACGGCCGTAAACATTGTCGCCGATGGGCATTTGAATCGGTGCGTGCGTTGCCACAACCGCTACACCTCGGCTCAAACCATCGGTAGCGTCCATGGCCACAGTCCTCACGGTGTTTTCGCCAATATGCGACTGAACCTCAAGTACTAAAACCGAACCGTCTGCCTTTGCAATTTCCAAACTGTCGTATATTTCAGGTAATTGATTTTCCTTGTTTTCAAAAATTACATCGACTACAGGGCCGATAATTTGAATGACTTTTCCTACTAATTTTGACATGGAATGGTATTTTTATATTTTTAAAATTCCCTTAATTTTTCAGGGTGCAAAGATATTATTTTATCAATAAAAAACCATAGTAAAATACTCGATTTTTTAAGGAATAAAAAAATCATTCCACCGTAACAGACTTGGCTAAGTTTCTGGGTTGGTCAACATTACAACCTCTTAAGACAGCAATGTAATAGGATAATAGTTGCAAGGGTATAGTGGTCAGCAAAGGGGTGAAGGCTTCTAAAGTTTCTGGTACTTCGATGACGTGGTCTGCCAAAGTGCGGACGTGTTGGTCTCCTTTGGTAACTACCCCGATTATTTTTGCCTTGCGTGATTTTATTTCTTGGATGTTGCTCACAACCTTTTCGTAATGGCCGTGTTTGGTTGCAATGACAACCACCGGCATTTGATCGTCAATCAACGCGATGGGACCGTGTTTCATCTCTGCTGCTGGATAACCTTCTGCATGGATGTAAGAAATTTCCTTTAGCTTTAGTGCACCTTCTAAGGCAACCGGAAAATTATAGCCCCTTCCGAGATAGAGGAAGTTGGTAGCGTTTTTAAAGATTTCAGCTACTTTGGCGATGTGCTCATTCTGTGCCAATGCTTGTTCTACTTTGGCTGGAATGCGTTCCAATTCTTGTAAGTGGAGGTGATAGTTCGATTCGGAAATATTACCGTTTGCTTTGGCTATCCGAAGAGCCATCAGGGTCAGCACCGTGATTTGGGTTGTAAAAGCTTTGGTAGATGCAACCCCGATTTCGGGTCCGGCATGGGTGTAAGAACCAGAATCAGACTCTCTGGCAATCGAGGAGCCTACCACGTTGCAAACACCATAGACAAAGGCACCTTTTTTTTTAGCTAATTTGATGGCAGCTAAGGTGTCTGCCGTTTCACCCGATTGCGATATGGCAATCACCACATCGTCATTTTGAATAATCGGATTGCGATATCTGAATTCGGAGGCGTATTCGACTTCAACCGGAATGCGTGCAAAATCTTCAAACAGGTATTCAGCAACCAATCCCGCGTGCCAAGAAGTTCCACAACCGATGATAAGGATGCGTTTGGCGTTGATAAATTTTTGCAGATGGTCTTCCATACCTGACATCTTGATGATGCCCTCACCGGGCAAAAGCCGACCTCGATAGGTGTCCGTTATGACTGCCGGTTGCTCATAGATTTCTTTGAGCATAAAGTGCGGGTATCCCCCTTTTTCAATTTGATCGAGACTCAATTGAAGCTCTTGAATGTAGGGAGTGACCAAAGAATCATCTTCTATTTTTCTGACTTTGACTTCTTTACCTAATCGGATAACAGCCATTTCTTCATCTTCGAGATAAAGTGCATTGTTGGTGTATTCTATAAAAGGAGAGGCATCGGATGCGATGAAAAATTCACCTTCGCCTATACCGATGGCAAGCGGGCTTCCCAATCGTGCAACGACAATTTCGTTGGGTTTTTGTTTGTCAAAAACAGCAATAGCATAGGCTCCGACTACTTGGTTTAAGGCTACTTGAACAGCTTTGCCTAGCTTGAGTTTTTGATTGATTTGTATGTCTTCAATCAAATTTACTAAAACCTCGGTATCAGTTTCCGAATGAAAATGATAACCCCTGTTGGTCAATGTTTTTTTGATGGCATCGTAATTCTCGATGATTCCGTTGTGAATGATAACCAAGTTTCCGGAGTTCGAAATATGTGGATGCGAGTTGATATCGTTTGGGCTACCGTGTGTGGCCCATCGGGTATGGCCCAGGCCGATGTTTCCGGAAGTTGAAACAACTTTCTTTTCCAAATCAGAAACTTTACCTTTTGTCTTACATATTTGGATATCTGACTGACTGTACAGCATGATGCCTGCACTGTCATATCCCCTGTATTCTAATCGTTTAAGTCCTTTTAGAATAATAGGGTATGCTTCCCTATGTCCGATATAACCTACAATTCCACACATAAATGTTTAGTTATCAGGTTTTGTAAAAATGATTTCTAATTTTAATTTTTTATTTTCGTTTTCCTGCGATGTATTGTTACCAAAAAGGACGGTTCCTAATGGATTGAATGCTGTAAAACGCGGAATATTTTTTATTGTCGCATCGGCAGCTGCGTTTTTGATTCTCGAATTTCCCAGAACGGTAACGTTGTTAGTAACAACCACGCCCAATGGGACATTGATTGAATCTTTCCGGATGATGTTTTTGATGTGGTCTGTCAACCTGATTTTGTATTTTATCCCTTTGCCGTTTGCGTCTTTTTCGATGATGCCTCCAAAAGTAGTCCTCGATTGAAAGACGTTGTTGACTATGATTGGGTCATTGGTAAAATCGGCAATGGGTATATTATTTTTAAGGTCATAGATAAAAATCCGAGTAGGTTCAATGCTTAGTTGCGTGGTTTGTTGGTCAATGTAGAAAACCAAGTTTGCCTCATTGACGAGCCAATCATTTTTCTTGATTTCGGTCAGTTGGTCTGCTTCACCATTCCCGTCTTCGTCCGGCCCGAAAAGCTCAACTACAGCCATTGAACCTGCTCCGCCTTTGACGTATAAACGCTCGTCGCCTTGCACAAGGTTGGCATTCTGAACAATCGTTTCGACCGCGGGGTTAAATTCTTGAACAAAAGTATTTGCCTTTACCCCACCCATTAAAAAAGTTAAAGTAGCATCTGCCCTTTCAGTGACTTCTGAGGTTGTACCATCTGGATTGGTCACAGTTCGGGTTTGGTCAAAAGTGTAATTCATCTGTATGTTGGCACGGTTAAAATCGATTAACAACATACCTGTTTCATTGGGGTTGGTCGGCTCGGCAACAAAATACAATCCGCGGAAAAAATTCTGGAAATTATTCAAATTACTCAGTTCTTCGGAGCCTTCTTTGTCTAGTATTTTTGTTTTAAAAAAATCTTTGTCCAATTCTACACGCAACTGTGGAGCCAATCGTTGGTTAGGGATGGTGTCAACAGCGGGATCTCCTGTCTCTGGAAAAACTAAAATTTCTTTATTGCTCGGTACAAAAGCATCTTCTGAAAACAACAGCGGCCCGACTTGTCCAAACAATTCGTCATGCTTGTCAGAATAAATAGGAATGCTTGCTTGAAAATCTTCGTTGGGATCTAAGGCTGACAAGAAAAATTTGTTTTCGTAAACCGATAATTTATAGGGTTTATCTCCAAAAATGGAGTCCAATCTGTAAATTGACTCGCCTTCGGTCGTGATTTCCGTCCGCGTACTGAAATAAGGGACGTTGAGGATGACGTTTTTGATTTCCGGATTGACACCAAATTTAGGATCAACTTGGTTGAGTGCTAACTGAACTGCAACATTGGCTTTGAGTTTGCCGTAAACGGGATCGTTTGATACACCAAGGAGATGAGCGGGCAAATTACTGGTTTCTATCGCAGGGCTGATGCGTTTATTGTAGGCTTTGACGAAGGTTTCAGAGAACCTGCCTACTTCAAAGTTGTTGCCACCAACAATATCGGTTCCTATTTCGCTGAATTCTTGGCTACAGGATAGGAATAAAATAACAAAGCCAAAAACTGAAAACAATCTAAACCAAATCTGCTTTCTATTGGTCATAAACAAAAAAAATAAGGAGGGTTAATCAATCAAACTGTTGTAAAATTCGGTGTATTTTTCAGAAAAAGAGTCCTGCGTTTGGAAGTCTAGATATTTTTTTCCTGATTCGATAAGATAGCTTTCTACTTCTGATGAAATGGTTTTTGAACCCTTGATGACTGCATCCGAGTTGTCAATTCCAAGCTTCATAAGGTTGTCAAAACTTGGCTTTAGAATTTTTTCAATTTTGGCATATTCAATACCGTCAAACTTGATTTTGTTGATAAGATTCGGATCTAAAGTATTTTCAAAAGCTTCATTAAAGACTGTAAAAACAATTTTTGAATCTCTAAACAAAGGCTCGTCATGGTAATATTCCCGCAAATAAAGTGGGAAAAGCGAAGCCATCCAGCCTTGTACATGAATCACATCCGGAGCCCAATTGAGCTTTTTGACGGTTTCTATCACACCTTTGGCAAAAAAAATCGCCCGCTCGTCGTTGTCTTCAAAAAGTTTTCCTTCTTCATCGCAAAAAGTAGCTTTCCGTTTGAAATATTCATCGTTGTCAATAAAGTAAACTTGGATTCTTTCTTTGGGGATAGAAGCAACTTTGATGATTAAAGGCATATCCATGTCGTTGATAACCAAATTCATACCCGAAAGCCGGATCACTTCGTGCAATTGATGCCTGCGCTCGTTGATGTTTCCGTATCGCGGCATAAAAATTCGGATTTGGCCACCGAGTGAATTAACCAATCGAGGAGCTTCATAAGACATGGAAGAAATTTCTGTCTCTGGTAAATACGGCAAAACTTCAGACGAAACGTACAAAATTCTTCGGTCTTTCATAATTGGGTTTCAAATGTAAATATTACTTCCTTCTTGCGACACATTGCGGAAGCAGAAAAGAACGAATTATAGATTATTTAACATCAACTGGATGGGGCAGATTTTGATTCCAACTCATTTTCATGTTTAGAAACTTTGCAAAAGTACAAAAATTTATGCGAATTGGTCTTAAAATATTAAGTTTGCACCCGCTAAAATATACAGATGGTAGTTTTTGACAGGCAAGTTGATTTGTCCGTTTACATAAAAGAAAGGCTTAAGACAAGCCAATCGTTGGGATTGGTTCCCACTATGGGAGCCTTGCACGAGGGGCATCTCTCTATTGTCCGCAAAGCGTTGGCAACCGACCAATATGTGGTGGTCAGTATTTTTGTCAACCCAACCCAATTTGACAACCCCAACGATTTGAAAAATTATCCAAGGATTTTGAATGCGGATTTAGAAAATCTTGCTTCGATTGATGCTGAAAGAATCGTGGTTTATACGCCAACAGTCGAAGATGTTTACGGTTCGAATCCCGTTTCTGAAAACATCAATCTGGGCGGCCTTGATCTGCAAATGGAGGGAAAATTCAGAAAAGGGCATTTTCAAGGTGTCGCAACGGTAGTCAAAAAACTATTTGAAATAATCAAGCCCCAACACGCTTATTTCGGTGAGAAAGATTTCCAGCAATTGCAGATTATCCGGTATTTAGCCAAAAGTTTTCAATTGCCCGTCCAAATTATCGGTTGTGAAATCTATCGCGAAGCCAACGGCCTGGCTATGAGTTCGAGAAACCGGCTTCTATCGGAAGAGGACAATCAAGCAGCTGGTTGCATTTTCCAATCGCTGATGCGTGCCAAAGAGGTTTTTCAGATCAAAACTTTTGATGAAATAAAACAACAAGTCAATACCGATTTTGAAAACCATGAACTGTATCAATTGGAATATTTCGAAATCGCCGAATCCGAAACTTTGGCAATACATACGCACAAACACGCAAACAAAAAATACCGCGGATGCATTGCAGTTTTTGCTGGAAGCGTCCGATTGATTGACAACATTCCACTTAATTAATTACCTTTGCACCATGCAAATTCAAGTCGTAAAATCTAAAATTCACAGAGTCACGGTCACGGGTGCCGATCTCAACTATATCGGAAGCATCACCATCGATGAAGACCTGATGGACGCTGCCAATATCATTGAAGGGGAAAAGGTGCATATTGTCAATATCAACAATGGCGAACGCATCGAAACTTATGTCATCAAAGGCTTGCGAAAGTCCGGTGAAATTACGCTCAATGGCCCTGCCGCCCGCCGTGTACATAAAGGCGACATCATCATCATCATTTCCTATGGTTTGATGGATTTTGAAGAAGCAAAAAGCTTCAAGCCATCCATCGTTTTTCCGAACGAATCCGACAACTCCTTAACCTGATGATTTGAAATCGACCTTCATCAAGTTTCTTAAAAATGTTGTGCCGTTACTCATCGGCGTTTTGTTGATTTGGTATTCGTACCATCGATCTACACCCGAACAAATTGACACAACAATTGCGTACATGAAACAAGTCAGCCCTTGGTTGATATTTCTCTCCATTTTATTCGGGATTTTGAGCCATCTTTCCCGTGCTTGGCGTTGGAAATACATCTTCCAACCTTTAGGGTATAAACCCCGGTACATCAATAGTTTACTGACAGTGCTTTCTGCATACTTCATCAATTTGGGTATCCCGCGGGCGGGTGAAGTCAGCAGGGCCGCCAGTATTTCTACCTATGAAAAAATCCCGTTTGACCAATCTTTTGGAACCATCGTGGCCGAGCGAGTGATCGATTTGTTGGTGTTGTTCTCATTGATTGCTTTTGTGCTTTTTTTTCAGACAGACGAACTCATCAAATTTGTCTTTAAAGAAGATTTCAGCTTTACCAAATTACTAGCTGTCTTTGCCTTGCTTTTTTCAGCGGCCGTTATGGGCTTCCTTATCCTGAAAAAATCGAAACTTCCGGTTGCCGTCAAATTAAAAAAATTCTCTCAAGGGGTTTGGGAAGGTTTTTGGAGTTTGAAAAAAATGAGCCGCAAAGGGGCTTTTTTGGTGCATACTTTATTTATTTGGGGAATGTATGTGTTGATGTTTTACGTAGTAGCTTTGAGCATTCCGGAAACAGCCAAACTTCCTTTGATTGCCATACTGACTGCTTTTGTCGTGGGTGGTTTATCGATGAGTACGACCAACGGCGGTATCGGCATTTATCCGATTGCAATTCAACAAATACTGTTGCTGTATGATGTGCCACCCGAAAGTGGTTTGGCATTTGGCTGGATTATCTGGATTGCTCAAACCGTATTGGTCATCACCACCGGATTTTTATCGCTGGTGCTGTTGCCGATTGTGAATCGGAAATAATATTTTTATAAAAAATCTAATTCCGTACATTTGAAACATGGCCAAAATAAAAACAGCGTTTTTCTGTCAAAACTGCGGAACCCAATTTGCCAAATGGCAGGGGCAATGTACCTCCTGTAAAGAATGGAACACCATTGTAGAAGAATTAATCAATACCGGGCATGCATCTGCTTCAATTTCTTTGGGGACATCTTCCCCAAAATTGCCCAAACCCCAACGCATCAAAGAAATTTCAACCGAAGACGATAAACGCCTGTTGCTTCCCGACAACGAACTCAACCGTGTACTTGGCGGCGGCTTGGTCTCCGGTTCGGTAGTTTTGCTGGGCGGCGAACCCGGCATTGGGAAAAGCACCTTGCTTTTGCAAACTTGTCTCGAACTTTCGGAGGTGTCGCTTTATATTTCCGGTGAAGAAAGCATCAAGCAAATCAAAATGCGCGCCGACCGCATTCATACCGCCGACAACAATTGTTATGTTCTGGCAGAAACCCAATTGGAAAATATTTTTGAACAAATTGTTTTGGTTCAACCAGGGCTTATCATCATCGATTCTATCCAAACATTGCAAACTGAGTATCTCGAAGCCACGGCAGGGAGTGTTTCACAAATCAAAGAATGTACTTCACGCTTGATAAAAGTAGCCAAAGAGTCGGGTATTCCGGTTATTTTGGTTGGCCACATCACCAAAGACGGCAGCCTGGCCGGGCCGAAAATATTGGAACACATGGTCGATACAGTCCTTCAGTTTGAGGGCGACCGCAATCACTTGTTCCGAATACTTCGTTCATTGAAAAACCGTTTTGGTGCGACTTCCGAAATTGGGATTTACGAGATGGAAGGGAGCGGGCTGAAAGCAGTCGAAAATCCATCGGAGATACTGATATCTAAGCATCAAGAGGCCTTGAGCGGGATTGCCATTGCCAGCGTGATGGAAGGGCTTCGCCCGTTGCTGATTGAGATACAAGCATTGGTGAGCACGGCTGTTTACGGTACGCCGCAACGGAGTTCGACTGGATTCAATGCACGCAGGTTGAATATGCTCTTGGCTGTTTTGGAAAAACGGGCGGGATTTAAACTCGCCGCCAAAGATGTTTTCCTCAACATCACCGGCGGGATGACCGTCAACGACCCGGCAACCGATTTGGCTGTTTTGGCCGCAATTCTTTCTTCAGATTTCGACCTCGATATCAACAAAAAATATTGCTTTGCTGCCGAAGTGGGCCTTGCCGGAGAAGTTCGCCCGGTTACCCGCGTTGAACAACGCATCCAAGAAGCCGAAAAATTGGGTTTTACCGATATCTTTATTTCCAAACAATGCCGCCTGTCGGATGTGAAATATCGCATCAAAATTCATCCGCACAACAAAATTCAGGAAGTTTTTCAAGTCGTTTTTAAATAAAATAACAAGATAGCCATAATTTGAGAAATGAACACAAAATTTGAAACTGAAATAGTAAAAACAAAGGAATTCAATAAAATCTTTATGATTGTATTTGGAGTTCTATATTTGATTTCAACTTTTTATGTTTTCCTATATGAAAAAGAAAATCAAAACATATATTTGAAATATTTAGCACTTGCCATTTACACATCAGGAATTTATTTTCTATTTGGACAGTCTTTTATCAAACCGAAAAAAACCGGAAAACTAAAAATCTCAACAGAGAGAATTGAATTTAACAAAAATGAAGAAAATAAAAGTATTGCTCTGAATGAACTTGATAACATTTATCTGAAATATATGGATTATGGAAGTTGGACAACTCATTCAATATTCGGAAACAAAAACTATTTGAAAATAACAGAAAAGTCAGGAAAAAAACATGACTTTGAAATACTTATACGAAATAGAAATTCCAAAAATGAATTAAAAAGAATTTTAAATAGTCCAGAATATTATGAAAAATTTGATTTTATGAAAGGTGGAAACTCACGAACTGAATTTTAAAAACTATGGCTAACAATGTGTATAAGCAATAGCGGGTTTAGTGCTAAATTGAAAAGAAATCAATATTAATAAAGGTAAGTGTTTAACTGAAAAGTTAGTGGTTTTTAATCCGCTACTGCTCATACACCTGAACGATAGACCCGACAGGTTTCCAAAACCTGTCGGGTCTAAATTAACCAACCCTTTCGAGGTTCAAAACCCCGAAAGTGTTGGTTTTATGTTGTGATTTTGCGGAATTTTAGAACGCGCGTTAAAATTTCGCGCGAAGATTTTTTTAAAATTTAACCAATTCTACACGGCGGTTTTTGGTTTTATTTTCTTCACTGTCATTGGCAACTAATGGTTTATCCGCACCAAACCCCTTCGTTTTTAATCTTTCGATGGCGATACCTTTTGCTGCCAAAGCGTACATTACTGTATTGGTTCGATTAGTTGAAAGTATATAGTTGTGTTCGGCTGAGCCTGTATTGTCAGTGTGCCCTTCGATAGATAAATTCAAGCTCGGATTGTCGTTGAGTAATAACCATATTTCATCTACTACTTTTTGACCATCGGGTTTTAGGGTGGCTTTGCCGGTATCGAAATTGATGTTCAAAACAGCTTTTCCGGTTTTTTCTATTTCGTTTTTCATTTCATCTGCGGCGGGCATCTTGATGGTTTGTTTAAAACCATCCAACTCTACAACACCGACTTCCCCTTGCGCCGAGTTACTCCACACTTGAAATACGATTTTCCCGTTACCGTGATTAAGGGCATAGTGTCGAACAGGATCGCTATTCCACGGATCGCCCTGAATAAAGTTATAAACAGTCATATTGTCCACTTTATTCAACTCATCTAATTTCTCTATTGGAATTTGACCTTTAAAAATCTGTTTCGCTCCTATGCTTTCTAAATATTTTTCAACGCTTTGGTCAAATTTATATTGATTCCATTTTGTTCTTCCCTCTGCCATATCAAATGATAGTTCAGCTTTTTTTCCCTCCGCATTAAAAAATGATCCGCCGTCATACATAATCAATTTATTGAAGTCATGAAATACGGTCATACCATTTTTAGAAGCATCTCTATTTCCATTAGTTACTATATACTCTTCAGGCGCGGTCAGGTAGGGAAATATGCCAATTTCGGCTTTAGAAAGAGGTATATTTTCCCAATTAAAATTGCTAAAAAGCGCACTTGAACTTTCATTTGGTACTTGTTGATGTGTCGTTGTCTCTAAAGTTTTTTCGATTTGCACATCTGTCTTCTTTTCATTTTTACATGATGCAATCGCGATTCCTAATGCTATAAAAATTCCAATTTTTTTCATTTTTTTCATTTTTATTTTAACACATTTTCCAATAAACCTTTTCGGGGTTCAAAACCCCGAAAGGGTTGTAAAGACTATACAGTTACGGTTTCGTTTGACCTGAGAACAACAGCTTTCCCGTTGACAAAAACCGTGAGTTCATGCTTTCCTTCCAAACTGAATTGGGTTTTGTCTTTGTGGATAGACACTTTCACGATTTGGTGGTGGAAATTGACTTTAAATGAATAGCCCTTCCATTGTTTCGGGATTTGCGGTCTGAAATGAAGTTGCCCGTTTCGGACACGCATCCCGCCAAAACCTTCCACGATGCTCATCCACGTACCGGCCATGCTGGTGATGTGGCAGCCTTCGTGCACTTCGTGGTTATAGTCGTCCAAGTCAAGCCTGGATGTGCGGAGATAGAATTCGTACGCCTGATCCATCCGCCCGAGTGAGGCAGCTAAGATAGCATGTACACAAGGCGACAAAGACGATTCGTGAACGGTAAACGGTTCGTAAAAATCGAAATGGCGTTCGAGTACTTCGGGTCTAAAATCTTCTTCAAAAACATACATTCCCTGCAAAGTATCGGCTTGTTTGATGTAGCACGAACGCAGGATTCTGTCCCACGACCATTTCTGGTTGATGGGGCGTTGGGCTTTGGTAAGTTGCGAAACGGGAATAAGTTCTTTGTCTAAGAAATTATCTTGTTGAAGGAAAACCTGATGTTTTTCAGAATAGGGGAAATACATATTGTCCGACACCTTTTTCCACACGTCGGTTTCTGCTTTTGCCAACTTCGTTTTATCGAGGATGCGTTGATAATCTGACGGATATTCCTTGGCAGTCTTTTCTAAGTTTTCCAATGCATAACTGATACACCATTTTGCGAGATAGTTGGTAAACCAGTTGTTGTTGACGTTGTTTTCATACTCGTTCGGACCGGTCACGCCCAAAACCATGTATTTGTTTTTATCAGTTGAGAAAGTAGCTCTTTGTGCCCAAAAACGAGCAACGCCAATCATCACTTCCAGCCCTTTTTCGGGAATGTAGCTGTAGTCCCCGGTAAAATTCAGGTAGTTTCTGATGGCATAAATCATGGCTCCGTTGCGGTGGATTTCTTCAAAGGTAATTTCCCATTCGTTGTGGCATTCTTCACCGTTCATGGTGACCATCGGGTAGAGTGCTGCGCCATTTTTGAAACCGAGTTTTTCGGCATTTTCGATGGCTTTTTGCAGGTGATTGTATCGATAAGTCAACAAACTGCGGGCGACTTGCTGGTCTTTGGTAGCCATGTAGAAAGGCAAACAGTAAGCTTCGGTGTCCCAATAGGTGCTTCCACCGTATTTTTCACCGGTAAATCCTTTGGGGCCGATGTTGAGCCGTGGGTCTTTTCCGAGGTAAGTTTGATTGAGTTGGAAAATGTTGAAACGAATACCTTGTTGGGCAGACACGTCGCCTTCGATGGTGATATCGGCCATGTCCCATATTTTTTCCCACGATTCTTTTTGCAGTTGCAGGAGTCCTTCAAAGCCTTTTTCGTCCGCTTTTTTGATGATTTTTTTTGCAACTTCCACAAGCTTGTCATTCGGATGGTTGAGCGAAACGGTGTACCCGGCAAACTTCACCAACGCTACCGGTTCGCCTTTTGCGGCTTTGATTGAGTAGGTTTGTTCGATGTGTTCTGCGTTGGTTTGTTCATCCGATTTTGAACCCATCGATTTTCCGTTTAGTAACAGCGTGTTGTGCATAAAAGTGCAGACGTGGAAATGTGTTTTTTTGGTTCGTGCTACGATGAAGGCTGCATTTTCAGAGCTTTTCACTTCGAGCGTTTCCCAAAATCTTTCTTCCCAGTTTGTATCTTCATTTTCGATGCCTGCATCCAAATAGGGTTTGAAGGTGATGGTTGCATCTTGGTTTACCGGCGTAACTTCATAATTGATGGCTCCCAGCTCATCAAGATCGATACTTAAAAACCGAATGACATTCACCCGGACAGTCAATCCGTTTGGAAGTGTCGCCTCAAAACTTCTCTCATATTTGCCTTCGCGCATATTGAGCTCGCGGCGATAATCTTTGATTTTGGTTGCCGTATTCAGGTCGAGTTCCGCATCGTTGGCAAAAACACGTATGCCAATCCAGTTGGGTGCGTTGAGCACTTTGGCAAAATACTCTGGATAGCCGTTTTTCCACCAGCCCACGCGGGTTTTATCAGGGTAATAAATGCCGGCGATGTAGCTTCCTTGGAAGGTTTTTCCGGTGTAGGTTTCTTCAAAATTAGCACGTTGCCCCATGGCTCCGTTGCCGATGCTGAATAAGCTTTCTGATGCTTTTACGTGTGACGGATCAAATCCTTCTTCAATAATCGACCATTCGTCAGGCTTGATATAATTCAGGTTCATGCGGTGTGGTTTTTAAAGTTCTTTATTTTAGTAATTCTGCTAAAAATTTTGTCGAAATTTTGGTGAAGTCACGGAAAACATACTTGGCTTCATGTAAGATTTCACTTTCCCCAATGCCAATACTCAACATTTTTGCTTGATTGGCAGCTTGAATTCCTGCGATGGCATCTTCAAAAACCACGCAATCTTCCGGGTTCGCATCTATTTTTCGAGCAGCCAAGAGGAATACTTCCGGGTCAGGTTTGGCTTTTGAGACTTCGTTGCCATCCACGATGGCATCAAAAACACCGAGCAACCCAACCTTTTCTAATATTTGTTTGGCATTTTTGCTCGCCGATCCCAATGCGATGGGAACCTGATGAGCCTTCAAAAAATTTAAAACTTTTGGCACATTCGGCAAGACATCGGCATGGGTCATTTCTGAAATATAGGAAAGATAATCTTCGTTTTTTTCTTTCAGATGATTCAACTTTTCTACTTCGTCCAAGGTCACACCACCTAAGTTTAGGATAAGTTCTAATGATCGCACACGGCTCACACCTTTGAGCTGCTCATTGTCGTGTTGGGTAAACGGTATCCCCAACTCATCGGCTAATTTTTTCCACGCTAAATAGTGAAATTTTGCCGTATCGACTATTACGCCGTCTAAATCAAATATAAATGCTTTTTTAGTCATTAATTTTAAGTTTAATTTTTTACAACATCATCTACATCTTTCACTTTTACTACCAAAATTGCAGCAATTAGGAAGCTCACTCCTGAGGTTACCAAGGCAAAAATAGCATTTCCGTTGTAAAGATATTTCACAATCGGACCACCGATTAGGGCATTGATGATTTGAGGGATTACGATAAAGAAATTAAAAATCCCCATATAAACGCCCATTTTTTTGGGTTGTATAGCACCGGCCAAAATAGCATAAGGCATTGCAAGAATACTTGCCCAAGCTATTCCTAAAGCAACCATCGAAAGGATAAGCCAATTTTTATCGGGCATAAAATACATGGAAATCAAACCGAGCCCGCCTATGAGTAAGGAAAGTGAATGTGTCCGTTTTCGGCCTATTAAATAAGCAATTTTTGGCAAACCAAATGCAAAAAAGGCAGCAATCAGATTATAGACTCCAAATAAGACACCGACCCAGTCGCCGGCTTCTTGATAGGCTTCGCTCGAGCTGTCGTCTATCGGCAGGCCGAAAGTGTGATGAGCAACGGCAGGGGTTGTGAACACCCACATACCAAAGAGGCCGAACCAAGAAAAAAATTGTACCCAACTGAGTTGGCGCATGGTTACGGGCATTTTTACAAAATCGGTAAAAATATCGGTTAGTTTTGCTTTCTCAGGGATGTTTTCAATTTCAAGGGCTTTTTTATGTGCCATTTCGTCTTCAAAACGGTCTAACTCTTCCGGTGAATATTCCTTGGTTGTCAAAACGGTTATTAAAATACTTCCCACCAACACAAGCGCGCCAATTACAAAGGACAACAACAGATGAGTAGGTACACTGCCTTCAGCGGCTTCATTCTGTATGCCCAAAAAGTTGGTAAGTACATAAGGAAGCCAAGATCCGACGACTGCTCCAATCCCAATAAGCCCTGTCTGCACGCTAAAACCCAAAGTGCGTTGGTCTGTGCGGAGATTATCGCCCACCAACGCACGGAATGGTTCCATGGCAATGTTAAACGAGGCATCCATAATCATCAGCATGCCGGCTCCTACCCACAAGGAAGGTAAAAAGGCTATAAAAATTTCGGCTTGTGGCATTAAAATTAGTCCGATGGAAGCTAAAATAGCCCCAATAAGAAAATAGGGTTTTCTTCTGCCGAACCGCCCCCAAGTGTTGTCGCTGTAATGACCTATGATGGGTTGTACAATCAATCCCATCAAAGGGGCAACTATCCAAAACCAAGAAAGTTCTTCCACATGCGCACCGAATATTTGAAGAATTCTGCTTGCATTCGCATTTTGCAAGGCAAATCCCATTTGAATCCCTAAGAAACCGAAACTCATGTTCCAAATTTCCCAAAAAGAGAGTTTTCTTTTTTCCATGTAAATTATGTATCTATTTTATTTAAATAGACAACCTCGGAAGGTTATCAAAACTTTGGTGAGAAGTGAAAAACAAGTTTCGATAGTGTGAAAAATTATCAGCGTATAAAGGTATATAATATTTTGAATCGGCAATATCAACTCTTACTTTTTGTTGATTTTCTAACAATTAATTTTGTTTTGATAATTTTCGTTTTGTAATCTTCCGATTCATTCTCGATTTTTTCGATGAGCATCCGTGCCGCCTCTTGTCCAATCAGTAAGCCGTTTTGGCTGACCGTTGTGAGTGCCGGAGATGCGTATTTGGAGAGCTCACCGTCCGTAAACCCAATAACCGAAACGTCTTCCGGAATGCGGAGTCCGTGTTCACGAGCCAGGTTCATGGCCGTTAGTGCGAAGATTTCATTTACGGCAAAAATTCCATCTATTTTGTGATTAAATAATGGTGCAATGTTTTCCCGGCAGTGTTCGATGTCTTCTATTTTGATGATAGCATCTTGATTTACAGGTATATTATGGTCTTTTAATGCTTCTAAAAATCCTTCCGTGCGCAACCTGCCGACACTCACGTAGTCAACCGTTGAAATAAGCCCGATGTTTTTACAACCGATGTCGATGAGTTCAGAAACAGCGTCATAAGCTCCTTTTTTGTCGTCAATGACAACCTTGTCGCAATTGATGCTTTCCGCAATCCGGTCAAACATGACCAGTGGCATCCCTTGGTTGATGACTTCCTGCAGGTGATGATAATCTTTGCGCATTTGGGTTTCTTTAGTCAGCGAAATGATAAACCCGTCGATGCTGCCATTGGCCAACATGTCCATATTTATGACTTCTTTGTCAAAAGATTCGGTTGATAGGCAAATAATGACGTTATATCCTTTCTCATTGGCTTCCTGTTCGATGCCACTGATGACGGATGCAAAAAAGTGGTGGACAATTTCGGGGATAATCACCCCGATGTTTTTGGTTTTTCGGTTTTTGAGGCTCAACGCGATGTTGTTGGGGCGATAGTTGTAGAGCTTGGCAAATGCCTGGACTTTTTCGCGTGTTTCGAGGCTGATTTCGGAGCTATTTTTCAGTGCTTTCGAAACCGTTGAGATGGAAACATCCAACTCTTTTGAAATTTGCTTGAGTGTAATTTTTCCTTTCATGGCAGTACATTTTGCGTAAAGATAAGACGAATTTTTTATAGCTCATCCTTCGTTTTGATGATATACATCTAAGAAGGATTAAGTTTTCAAATTAAAAATGCCGCTGCAAACTGACAAATATCATTTTTAGCCTTTTATTGTTTGCCTATTTTTGCTGAATCATGGAACGAAAACCATTTGGGCGTTGATTTTAACATTTATGGATTAATTTCAGAGGGAATGTTAAAAAAGTTTTAAACACTCTAACGTTATAGTTGCTATTTTATCTAAAATCTATTCAAAATTGATAGATTTTTGTTATAGTTTCGCTCCCGAAGAAGTGAAAAACAAGCTCAAAAACAACTGTTTTAACGATTAATTAATACCAATTTTTATGAGAACTTTTTATTTAAAGTTAATTATTTTCCTGTGGATGCCGTTAGGGCTTTTTGCCCAAAACCCGGTGTCTGGTACGGTAAAGGAACAAGCCACCGGTAGCCCTTTGCCTGGCGTAAACGTCATCGTCAAAAACACCACCAACGGAGTTACTTCCAATTTTGATGGTGAATTTACAATAAACAATGTAAAGAAAGGCGATGTATTGGTCTTTTCTTATGTTGGGTTTAAGACCTTGGAGGTTTCTTACACCGGGCAATCAACCATCGATGTCAGCCTCGAGGAAGCAACCAATCTGCTCAACGAGGTAGTGCTGGTTGGTTACGGTTCCAGCACCAAAAAAGACATGACCGGAGCGGTCGAAACCGTCAGCACCAAAGATTTTAACGGCGGTAACATCGCTTCTCCCGAACAATTACTTGCCGGTAAAACGGCCGGTTTGCAAGTCACCCCGCCGAGTGGGGCACCGGGTTCGGGAGCATCTATCAAAATCAGGGGTGGCACATCATCCTTGTCTGCCGGCAACGATCCCTTGATCGTGGTGGACGGAGTCCCGCTTGATCAAACAGGGCGTGGAGCATTGAATTATATCAATCCGAACGATATTGAATCTTTTACTGTTTTGAAAGATGCCTCTGCTGCCGCTATATACGGTTCGCGTGCCACTTCAGGTGTTATTTTGATTACCACAAAATCAGGTAGCGCAAAATCACCTCTGAAACTCAATTACAATTCGTATGTTTCCATAGGAGAAAACACAGATGATGTGAGCGTTCTTTCTGCAGATCAATTCAGAAATATAGTGACCCAATTTGGTAATCCGCAACAAATTGCACTATTGGGGAACGCCAAAACCGATTGGCAGGATCAAATCTACGAAACAGCTTTCAGCAACAACCACAACTTGACTGTAACCAAAGGGTTTGCAAACTCCTCTCTAAGGGCTTCCGTTGGCTATATGAACCAAGAAGGTACGTTGAAAAATTCTTATTTTGAACGAACCTCTGGAAACCTCAAGTATATCCATCGCTTGCTAAAAGACAAACTGAAAATTGAAGCCAACGTGAGAGGTTCACTGGTCAACGACGAATTCAGTAACCAAGGAGCAATCGGTGCGGCAATCCGCTTTGACCCTACTCAAACTGTAAGGTCAGGAAATGATGCGTTCGGCGGGTTTTTTGAATGGACCAATTCTGACGGCAGCCCCAATACCATTGCAACCAGAAACCCGGTCGGCCTGTTAGAATTGACAGACAATGCCGGTAATACGCAACGATCAACCGGAAACATTAAAGTAGATTATGACATTCCTTGGGTATCCGGTTTGAAAGCCGTTGGCAACTTGGGTTATGATTACACCGAATTTGACGGCACCAATTCGGTTGACCCGATTTCTGCCGCTACCACCCAAGATGGCAATGTATCAACTTCCAAAAGCATCAACAGAAGCCGTCTGTCTGATTGGTATTTAAACTATGTAAAGGAAATTCCATCACTCAAACTAAAAGTAGATGCAACAGGGGGTTACTCTTTACAAAGGTTTTTCCGTTCAGGTAGCTCCAGAAACGTAACAGGTACTGGAGTCATTGAAGAACCTGTTCCTTTCAGAACTCAAAACGCGTTACAGTCTTTCTTCGGAAGGGTCAACCTGTCTTATGACGATCGTTACTTGGTAACCGGTAACCTCAGAAGTGACGAATCTTCTCGGTTGAACCCGAAAGACCGTACCCAATTGTTTGGCGGAATTAGTGTAGCTTGGAATATTTCAAACGAGTCTTTCCTGAAAGAATCAAAAGTAATTTCTAACTTGAAATTGAGAGCCGGTTATGCAGAAACAGGCCAACAAGAGATCGGGCAAGATTTTGGATTCCTGCCACGATTTACCAGAGGCGACAGCCGCGTTCGTTTCCAATTTGGAAATGAATTTGTCACCACCATCCGCCCAGAAGAATTTGACCCGAATTTGAAATGGGAGACATCCTTTACCTACAATGCCGGGTTGGACTTCGGTTTGTTTGACAACCGAATCAGCGGTGCCATCGATGTGTATCACCGAGATGTAAACAACGTGTTGAACTTTATCAGCGTACCTGCCGGTACCAACTTGTCAAACGCGCTCATTACCAATGTTGGTAAAATCGAAAACGATGGGGTGGAGTTTACCTTAAATGCGACCCCGTTTAAAACAGATACATTTACTTGGAATGCCAACTTCAACATTTCTTTCTTTGATGATCAAATCAACAAATTGACTTTGGTGGACAACCCAAGTTTCCCCGGAAATAGGGTAGGCGGTATTTCAGGTGGTGTTGGCAACACTGTGCAAATCAATACCGTAGGTTTCGGACAAAATGCTTTTTTCTTGTTCAACCAAGTCTATGACGCATCCGGAAGGCCGATTGAAGGTGTTTTTGAAGACGTGAACGGCGATGGCAGGATTACCGATGATGACAAAACACGCCACAAAAGCCCCAATGCAGATTTCACCTTGGGGTTCTCTTCTGATTTTACCTATAAAAAATGGGACATGAGTTTCACCTTTAGAGGAAGTTTTGGCAACTATGTTTATAACAACGTTGCCTCTGCATCGGCTAACCGAAGAGAAATATTTGTAAGTGGCCAATTAACCAACGTTTCTGATAAATTTTTAGATTCCGGTTTCGAACTGCAACAATTGTTCTCAGACTTTTTCTTGGAAGAAGCTTCCTTCGTAAAATTAGACAACATCAACTTAGGATACAAGGTGGGTAAGATAGCCGGCGGACTGGCAGACTTGAGGTTATATTCAACTGTGTCCAACGTATTCGTGATCACGGACTACGACGGATTGGATCCGGAAGTTGCGGGCGGAATCGACAATAATTTCTACCCGAGAGCGAGAACATTCCTGTTTGGAATTGACTTAAACTTCTAAAAAATTCAACTATTTAAAAAAAATAAAATGAGAAATCATCTAAAAAATTTAATCTTTAAAGCCATGATGGCATTTATCGTTGTCATCGGATTTGGCTCATGTGATGGTGAAGTGGATTTGAATCCCCTGACCGAAGAGACCTCCGAATTGGTCTTAAAAGACGCACAAGGTTTCAGGCAGTTTGCCGCCAGAATTTATGCCGGTTTTGCCGTTAGCGGGCAGCAAGGACCTGCCGGTAATCCAGATATTTCCGGAATTGACGAGGGCTTTTCCAACTACCTCAGGCAGTTTTGGATGCATCAAGAGCTTACAACCGATGAAGCCATCATCGCGTGGAATGATGGGACTATCCACGATTTGAATGACCATGTTTGGACACCCGCCAACGAATTCGTCCGCGCCATGTATGACCGCTTTTTCTTCCAAATCGTCATTTCCAATCAGTTTATCACCCAGGCCAATGCTAAAATAGGCGGATTTTCGAGCCAAGATCAGGTAGAAGTTCAAAAACTGTTGTCAGAAGTCCGATTCTTACGCGCTTTGAGCTACTGGCATGCCATCGATTTATACGGCAATGTACCGTTCGTAACCGATGAACAAGAAGTTGGCGCGTTTTTACCGGAGCAAGGTACGCGCACGCAGATTTATGACTACATCGTCGGGGAATTAAAAGCCATCGAGGGCGAAATGGCAGCCCCACGCCAAAACGAATATGGCCGTGCAGACCAAGGTGCTGCGTGGATGTTGCTGGCTAAATTATACCTTAATTCAGAAGTTTACACCGGGCAGGCTCGTTATTCGGAAGCCTTGACTGAACTCAATAAAGTGGTTAACGCCGGTTATTCGCTTCATGACAATTATGACGAATTGTTTATGGCAGACAACGACAGCAATGGTGCACAAAACGAAGTCATCTATACCGTGCCATTTGATGGTTTGAGCACCCAAGGATTTGGCGGAATGACCTTTTTGATTCACGCACCCGTGGGAGGTGATCAATCTCCGGCAAATTTTGGAATCAATGGAGGTTGGGCCGGTT
>PFUR01000006.1 GCA_002790195.1 Flavobacteriales bacterium CG_4_9_14_3_um_filter_40_17 | reverse complement strand
TAAAGGTGCTTTCATTTCTTGCTACCAACATCGATACGTTTTTGCCTGAATCTTGAATGTGCCTGATCACCAATGCACCGGTAGAGAGCTCGGCAGCCATGGCCTGCACGGCAAAATAGAGCGACCCAAACGGATTCTGATTAATCCAACGATGGCGGACACCCACCTTGCATTGATGTGCATCTATCTCCATTACGCGCACACCGGTAAAAAAGGCCGAAGGCAGTTTAAAAAAAGTAAAAGTGTTTAGTTTGCGGGCTGTAAGCATGCATGTAATTTTTTTAAAAATACAATATTTTTTGGTTTCAATATTTTTTTTAAAATTATTTAATTAACTTGTATTCAATTTCATACAAATTTTATGCTTAAAAAAACTATTTTTTTGTCGAATAAATCTTCGTTGACAACGCAAAATTTGCAGTTGTGCATCAAGTCGGCGCTCAGAGAAAGTTCGATTCCGATAGAAGACATCGGATTTTTAGTCATTGACCATCCCGAAGTATTTTTGAGCATGCCCGCACTCAACTTATTGGTAGAAAACAACACCTCGGTGATTGTCTGTGGAAAAAACCATTTGCCAAATGGGATGTTTCTCAGCCTAAACGCGCACCATATCCAACAGGAAATTTTCAGAAACCAAATCGAAGCTGGAGTGCCGTTGAAAAAAAACCTGTGGCAACAAACCATCAAAGAAAAAATAAAAAATCAAGGGATTTTATTGGAAAGGATTTCGGGGAAGAAAAATCATTTGGACTTTTTTGCAGATAAAGTATTGAGCGGCGACACCAGCAATATGGAAGGTGCGGCGGCTCAATTGTATTGGAAAAATTTTCCACTTACTGCGACGGACGAAGTGGGAATCAAAAGGGAACGTTTTGGTGATTATCCCAATTCGTTTTTGAACTACGGTTATGCACTACTTCGGGCGGCGGTTGCGAGGTCGTTAGCAGGCAGCGGATTGTTTTGCACATTGGGTATCCACCACCGCAACAAATACAACGCCTTTGCACTGGCGGATGACATCATGGAACCTTTCCGTCCTTTGGTGGATGAGAAGGTGTATGAAATATCTCAAACTTTTGAAGAACAGGAACTGAACACGGAAATCAAGGCGAAACTGTTGGAAATCCTAACTCGGACTGTACATTTCAAAGACGGAAAAAGCCCATTGATAGTGGCTCTTACCAAGACTACTTCTTCGCTCCAACAGTGTTATACGGGAACTCGGAAGAAAATAAATTACCCAAAATTATGGAGCTCAACGCTTACAGAATAATGTGGCTATTCGTGTTTTTCGATTTGCCCACCGACACCAAAAAAGATCGGAAAAACGCCTCGGGGTTTCGGAAAAACCTATTGAAAAATGGCTATTCGATGATGCAATATTCGGTTTATGTGCGACATTGCGCCAGCAGTGAAAGTGCCGATGTACACGAAAAACGAATTCATAAACTCTTGCCACCTTTGGGAAAAGTGAGTGTCTTGCGCATCACCGACAAGCAGTTTGGTGACATCATGAATTTTTGGGGAAAGGCCGAAGTGCCAAAAGAGTCCCAACCGACGCAGTTGGAGTTGTTTTAACTTTTCTTCTATTACATCTTCCGTTTTAAATGCCCCTTTAAACTGGATAACGAATAAATTTTCATAAGAATAAACTTGTTTTGAATATTTTATTATAGAAGATTGACAGCACAATCCAATATCTATAGATGTTTTTTTAACTTAATTGCACGATATTTTTATAAAACTATACGGTATGCAGCCAAAAAGAAGAGAATTTTTCTTAATTAAGCATGTGGAAAATTAAGCCAAACAGAAATTTCTCGGTTTTTGGTTTTGAAACGTTATTTACATTAATATTGTGATTACCCACAATAAAGCAAATGATTAAATCGTATATCAAGTTTTCAGTTCTCTTGCTCCTCCTTTGCACTTCCTGCAAAGAAGATTCAAATCAAATACTTCCACAAAAATTTATAGGTGAAAACAAGATTGTTGGTGAAGTTGTAGGCATTTCCGATGGCGATTCCTTCAAGATAAAATTATCCAACGGCGAAGTTATCCGTGTCCGATTGGCTTTCGTCGATTGCCCAGAGCGAGGGCAAGATTTTTATCAAAAGGCTAAAAATTTCTCGAGCAATGAAATTTATAGAAAATCGGTAAAAGTAAAAGTCACCGACACCGACCGCTACGGCAGAACAGTTGGTGTGCTTTATTACGGCCATAAAATTCTGAACGAAGAGTTACTCAAGAACGGCTTTGCTTGGCATTACCGCCAATATTCAAAGAGCAAAAGATTCCAAAGTTTGGAGAATCAAGCCAAAGCGAAAAAAATCGGAATTTGGTCGCACAGCCAGCCCACGCCTCCGTGGGAGTTTAGAAGAACCCACATACAAAAAAGAAACACAAACTTATAATTACATCACAATTTGTTAATTAGCAAAAAAAAACATCTTGTTTTTTGATAAATTATGCATTATTATTGCAATAAATTTTAAAAATTGCACTTCATCCCTTTAAATTCACCTTTCATCGAATAAGTTGTTCTACATTTTAATTTCTAAATATCTTTGTTTAACTAAAAAAGCAAGAATATCTATGAATACAAAAACTACTTCTCAATTATTTATTCTGTTATTTTTATCATTAATCACCTTCGCTCAACAAGATGCAACCGTTGAAAAATACAAACGCGTCAGCATTCCAAAAACCGGAGCTGACTTTTTGCTACGGCTAGCAGAAACGGGCGTTGACTTGCATTGTGGTGCAATCATTGAAGAAAACAGCGTTCAGTTAGAGCTTTCAGAAAGTGAATTACAGGAAGTCACCACAGCCGGTTTTTCTTACCATGTATTGATAGACGACTTGACTTCATACTATTCGGAACGCGCGCAACGCGAATTGCCAACAGCCATGCGAAATTTAGAACTCGAAAAACAATTCGCCCGTTTTCAACGCGCACAGAGTTTTCAGCGGCCGCCTGGCACACAAGCGGCTAATCGCAGCATCGGACAGATTTTCTTAAACAACATTGCCCAACCCGATACGATAGCGCAAGAAATCGATTGGGCCATACCGCAAAATTTTAATTTGGGCAGCATGGGCGGTATGGTTACCATTGCAGAAATGGAAGCCCAACTCGACCAAATGCGGTCTTTGTTTCCAAACCTGATAACAGCCAAAGCTCCCATATCCACTACCGAAACCACTTGGCAAGGACGGAATGTTTGGTACGTAAAAATTTCAGACAACCCGGACTCTGATGAGAACGAACCGGAAACATTGATTACCAGCAACATCCACGCACGTGAAGCAGCCGCCATCACCAACAACCTGTTTTTTATGTGGTATTTATTGGAAAACTATGCCACAGACCCTTTTGTGAAAAATATAGTCGATAACAGCGAAATTTATTTTATCCCGATGGCCAATCCGGATGGAGTAGCCCGCAATGAGTTTATCAATCCCAACGGTGGCGGGATGCAACGAAAAAACCTTAGAAACGTCTGCGCGGGGTCAACTTCCTCTACCCAAGGCGTTGACCTCAACCGCAACTTTGATTATTGGTATGCCAACCCGAATGGCGGGTCGTCAACCAATACTTGTAGCGATTCATACCGGGGATCATCTGCGTTCTCAGAACCGGAATCGCGTATGCTGAGGGATTTTGTGTTGGCGCACCAGTTCAAAACCGTGCAGATGCACCATTCGTTTGCCAACTCCATCCCGCACCCGTTTGGCGGTAGCCCGCTGACACTAACGGGTAGAGAAAATGAATTCTATAAATTTCACATAGACTTGACCCAATACAACCGATACGTTTTCGGTCCGACTATTTTTCCGGCAGCCACCGGGATAGCCGATGACTGGATGTTGGGCGGCGCCGCCGACAACAACGGCAAAACCGGATCCGGGCAAGCTATTTTGGCGACCACACCCGAAAGTGGAAGTTCAGCCGAAGGTAGTTTTTGGCCTGCCCCGGGTACTTTAACGCTCATAGCCAAACGCGCCATGCGCATCAATTTTATCAATGTGTTGTACGCCATGAAGTTTGCTGTCTTGCATGACTTAACTCCTTCCAACCTCACCACACAGGCGGTGAACCTCCAATTCGGTATAGAGCGGTTGGGACAAACACCTGGCAATTTCACCTTGACCGTTACACCGGTTTCTTCTAATATTGTTTCCATCACGTCCCCCGCCACACAAACCGGCATGAGCGTATTGGAACAACGCAACGTGACGGCAGCCATGCAGTTGAACTCAAACATCGGGTTCGATGAAGAAATCCGATACCGCGTGAAACTGAGTAATGAAAACCATGATATTTACGAAGCAGAAATCGTGAAGGTTTTCTCTCCGCAAGTTGCTTTTTTTGACAATGCAGAGGCGGGGAATATCAACAATTGGACAACTTCCGGAGGTACTTGGGTCAACACCAACACAACGGCTTTCAACGGCAACCGTTCCTTCACTGATGCGGTTGCGGTTGCTTATGGCAACAACCTTAATAAATCCATTTCGTTAACCAATCCCATCAATTTGCAGGCACCTTCAGGTAAAACATTGACTAAAATATTGGTACAGTTTTACGCCAAATGGGACTTGGAAAGAAATTTCGACTTTGTCGAGTTTCAGGGTTCAACCGACGGAACTACTTGGGTTAGTTTGAACGGGCTTTACAACAAACCCTCCGCGAAAGCAAGCACGAATGGGCACGGTGGTAAAACTGCGACAAACGAAGCTTTCCAACAAAACGGAACCCTTGTTTATGACGGTGACCAAATGGATAAATGGGTGAGAGAAGAGGTGATTATTGATCCTTTAAATAACAGTTTCTTGGTCGGAGCATCTAACGCACGATTCCGGTTTTTGTTCCGGACGGATGGCACCAACCTGACCGATAATTACACCACCTCGTTTGACGGTTTTTTCTTTGATGATTTTACCATATTGAAAATTGTTGAACCACCTACGTTATCCGTTGTTGAAAACGAATTAAAGACCATTAAAATATCGCCTAATCCGTTTAAAAACAATATCCAAATCTCATGGCCGGAGCTTTCAGGCGAAGGCTTCACGGCTACTGTATTCGATTTACAGGGTAGATTAATCAAACGGCAGGATTTTACCAACGGCTTCAACGGCTCGGTTCAAACAATTTCTTTTGACACTTCCCTTTCTCAAGGCTTGTATTTATTGAAACTGGAAAGTACAAATGGAAAAATGCACACAGAAAAATTAGTCCATCTATAAGGATTAGTTTTTCTGATTACTGTTATTTTTTGCCCCAAAACTAACAGGTTTTTGATGACTTTCAACTTATTTAAAAAGTCTGCACATAAAAATAGCATTTTTATGATTTTAAATTTTGGGCCATGAAAAAAAATTACAACTCATTAATTTATCAAATATTTTGGGCACTCATTTTTTCAATCGGAATTTATGCTGACGCTCAAACCGTCCAACTGCACCAAGTCGATTTTGAAGATGCGATGCTTGACAATTGGTCTCTAACAGGTACCAATACTGCAATTGGTGCAGGAAACGCTTATAAAAACAGCAGCAAACTCAGCATCGCTGTCAATGGAAGCACAGCTGTTTCGCCCATCATTTCTACTTTAGGCTTTGACAAAATCGATGTGGATTTTTTTGTCAGAAGCAATGATGCCCCAGGCAACAGCACCATCACGCTTCAATACCGCGACAACTCATTGGCCGCTTGGCAAAATGTACGAGTCGTAACCAAAAGCGGGACAACATTTCGCGATATCAACAACAATAAGGATTACCATTACGTTTCAGCCACGCTGCTAAGCAGTTCTTTCACGTTCAGCCTCACCGGCGAATTTAGATTGATAACAAGCTCAAGTTCGGATACTGTCGAGTTTTATGTAGATTATATCACCATTTCCGGAACCAACTACAATAGCATTTCGACCGCTCCGGGAGGCATTGCTTCGGGTTTGGATTTGTGGTTGCGTTCAGACAAAATAGACGGGACAACAGTAGTAGCGGACAACGCCGATGTCAATACTTGGATTGACTTCGGAAAAGGCAACCATGCCAAAGTTTCGGACGCAACCAACATCAATATTGCTCGTCCGAAATATAAAAATAATGCTGCGGATAACTTCAACTTCAACCCGATGGTTTCTTTTGTCAACAACACGGCTACGGCTATAAAAGAAACCAGCTATATGAAAACTGATCGCCAATTTTTGTATGGCTCCTCCGGTTTTCATACCAATGATTTTTTTATCGTGGTCGTTGCAAACACCCCCATCAGTAGTGCAACCGACCCTCCGATGGACGTTTTCACCTCACAAAGAACCACCAGCAACACGTATGATGAAGACGTGACCGGTATCGGGTTTGGCAACTATTCTGCTCGATTTAACGGTGAGGTAATTGCCTATGCTTTGGGTACAAATCCCACACCCGTACCTACAGAAATTAATTTACGGGGCTATGGAATCGCGGAAGTAAGCGGGAATACCTATTCTAAAATTGGCATCGTCAACGCGCGGAACAACGCATCGGGTACGCAGGAATTGTACCTGAACGGGTTGAGTATCGGGAATACGGAAGTTGGTGTACCGCAATTTTCCAACGAGAACAACCGCAGGTTTTGGTTGGGAAGAAGCCAAGCATTTGATGGTAGCTTCAACGGGAAAATAGCAGAGGTAATTACGTATTCTTCAAGAAAAAATGATGCCACAGAGCGCATCAGGATAGAGAGCTATTTGGGTGTAAAATACGGGATAACCCTTGGTGTGAACGGTGTGAGCCAAAACTATCAAGATAGCAACGGAACTGTCATTTGGAACACTGCATCTGCCGGTGCAGGTTTCAATTATGACATCGCAGGTATCGGCCGAGACGATGACTCTCAACTCAACCAAAAACAATCCAAAAGCCAAAACAACGATGTCAACGCACCCGTTCTAACAATGGGATTGGGTGATATAGCAACTACCAACTCTGCCAATGCCAATACTTTCCCAACCAACAGAAGTTTTTTGATTTGGGGCTCCAACGGGCAAAACATGAACAACTCCGGCGTACCCATTACCTTGGCTTTCGGCCCCATGACCGTAAATACAGTCACAGATATCTCCAATAGAAAATGGACGGTGGTAGAAACCGGGGGTAATGTACCTACCGTGAAAGTCCAAGTACCCACAGCCGCACTCACCAATTTTACGCCTTTGGTAGGCAATGATGCCTACGTGATGGTAGTGGCCGACGATGAAAATTTTACAACCGGAATAGAAACCGTTTTCCTCAACACCAATGGCACCAATCAAGAAGCTTTATTCGACTTTGATAACACCAAGTTTATCACCTTTGGCGTAGCCCACGAAACCGTGGCACCGCGCCACCTCACCTTTGATGGCAACGACGACTTTGTCCGGATGGATTACGCACCCGATTTGAGCAGCAGTTTTACGGTCATGGCTTGGATACGGAACACGGGGAGCAACAATCCTGCTTCAGACCAAGCGATTATAGCCAAATCAAACGGGACAACCGGTTTTACTTTGTATGACCGGACTAACAACCGCATCCGTATGGAGTGGACAGACTCGGGATTGGGAAACAATTTACTCAACGGAAGTACCCAAATCCCGCCCAACGAGTGGCATCATATTGCAGTCACCTACACCGGAGGTATCGCCCGGCTCTACATCGATGGTGTGCAGGATGCTACTGCAAATCTAAACGCACCGGCAGTAACCTCACATGCATTCAGCATCGGCGCCCAGTTTCGTTCACAAACCGACATCAAACACCCTTTCAAAGGAGACATTGAAGAAGTCAGAATTTGGGATACGGCGTTATCGGTTGATCAAATTCGGTTTGTGATAAATCAGGAAATTTTGCAAGATGTAGCAGGCACACGGGGCGTTATCATTCCCAATACAGTAACAAAAAATGAGTTATCCGGACTCAACTGGAATCGATTGGCAGCCTACTACACGATGAACTCATACATTGGCACACACATCAACGATGATTCGCAAAACAACCAACGTGGCAGGTTGATTGTTCCGGACAGAGTAGCCATCATGCAACAAAATGCGCCTTTGCCCTATGAAAGTGTCGCGGTCGGCTCGTGGGGTAGCAATGGCACATGGAACAACGGCACAAACATGCAGGTCCCTTATGATTCCAGCATCGTGGACGGGGTAACTCCCATCGCTTGGAATATCGTGAAAACCAATCACAACATTGCTTCCAATAGCGACAAAGTAGTGTTGGGGCTGATGGTTGACAGCAATATTTTAACCGCCAATAATGACACCAAAATTGAAATTTCACACTATCTGAAAATAGACGGCAAAATAGATTTGCAAGGGCGTTCACAATTGCTTCAAACACTCAATTCCGATTTGGACCCGGCAAGTTCGGGCATCATAGAACGCGACCAACAAGGAACGGTAGATATTTACAAATATAATTATTGGTCAGCGCCCGTTGGCACTTCCAACAACACGACCAACAACAATGATTATAACCTGAACAGCATACTAAAAGACGGGACAAATCCCGCCAGCCCTGTAAACATCAACTGGACTACATCTTTAGACGGTACTCCCGGCCCGCCCATCCGCATCAGTACACGCTGGGCTTATAAATTTGAAAACGCCGGTAATGACATCGCCAATTGGGTTTCTATCGGCTCAACCGGAGCGGTGAAAGCGGGGCAAGGCTACATCCACAAGGGATCGGGAGCCGGAACTGCA
>PFUR01000041.1 GCA_002790195.1 Flavobacteriales bacterium CG_4_9_14_3_um_filter_40_17 | reverse complement strand
ACCCCGTAAAAATTGTCTTTTTGCAAAGCGGATGAGTATTCAAGGCCATAAAAACAAGTTGCAATAGTTTCTCGCGAAATGGGTGCAAAATAGCTGTGAACCAAATACATATACTCGTTCTCGGCGATTCCTTCAAACAACGACGATTTCAGGTTGGCTATTTGATTCCAGCCGATTTGCGGAACTTTTACACCGCTTGAAAACTTAATCACATCCAAATCAAAAATACCCAAACCGGTGGTTGTCCCTTCGATGGAAGATTTGCACATCAACTGCATACCGAGGCAAATCCCTAAAACGGGTTGTTTGAGTGCCGGGATCAATGCATCCAAACCGCTTTGCCGGAGTTTTCGCATGGCACTACTCGCCTCACCTACGCCGGGAAAAATGACTTTGTCGGCCTGCCGGATTTCCGTAGCTTCATGGCTCAACACCGCTTCAAAACCCAATCGCTTAATAGCAAATTTGATGCTTTGAATGTTTCCGGCTCCGTAGTCGATGAGGACAATCTTCATGGGTATAAGTTTGAAATTGAGCTGCCAAGATTTATAAACTTCGGCGTGTAAATGTAAGAGAAATCGGAAAGAAAGGCAGAATTACAGACAATTTATTTAGTTTCATCATGCCTGTTTACTGCTTAAACAACTGCCAATTTCTGTGAAGCAGTTACCGCTCCACTTGCATCAAAAAAGAAATCGATTCGTCCCATAAACACACCTTTGTATCCCACTTGATTGATGATAACCTCTTTACCATTTTTGTTAAAAACTGTCGCAGGTGTTTCCATCAAGGTATGTGTGTGCCCGCCGATAATCAAATCGATGTCTTGTGTTTGGGCGGCCAAAACCTCGTCACTGACTTTGTCGTGTTCGTATCGATAACCCAAATGTGAAAGGCAGATAATCAAATCGCAGCGTTCTTCTTGTTTGAGTTTGCGAGTTGTGTCTTGTGCAATTTCAATCGGGTCGATATACTTTGTTTCTTTATACATCCGCGGATCGACCAAGCCTTTCAATTCGATGCCCAAACCAAAAACCCCAATCCGGATACCGTCTTTCACAAAAACCTGATAGGGTTTGACATACGAAGCCATTACCGTGTTTGAAAAGTCGTAATTGGCAGTCAGCAAACTAAACTTGGTATTGGGCATCTGCGCCAAAAGCCCGTCGATGCTGTTGTCAAAATCGTGGTTTCCCAGCGTTGCCGCGTCATAACCCATCATGCTCATGAGTTTCATTTCGAGTTCACCTCCGTAAAAATTGAAGTAAGGCGTTCCCTGAAAAATATCACCCGCATCGAGTAGTAAAGTATTCGGGTTTTCTTTTCTTACTTGTGCGATGAGCGTTGCCCGCTTGGCCGCTCCGCCCATGTTCGGATACATCGGGTGGGTAGATTCGTATGGATCGATTTGGCTGTGCACGTCGTTGGTATGCAAGATGGTGAGGTGTTTTTTTCGTTCGTTACCGCAAGCTTGAAAGCCCAGACCGGCAATAGGCAAGAAAGCCGAAGAAACAAAGGTGTTTTTGATAAAAATTCTTCTGTTCATTTAGTGTCAAATTGGAATCTGTTGTCTAATTGTGTACGGAGTGTATCTTTTTTTTCTAAACCGTCAATAACGGCATTTCTAATTTTATAATCGAGGTAAACCACCTCAATCGGGTCTTGAAAAAACCACATATTGTCGCCACCATTGAGCAGATAATCATTGGTGAGCACCCAAAAATTCTCAAAATTGCGTATATTCTTCCCTTGTATGGTGGCAATTTTCAACTGTCCCATCCCATCGATAACCAGCCGTAAACCAGAAATGGGATGAGCCGTTTTGGCTTTTCCGAGATAGGTGAGCATATCATTCATTTTTTCTTTTGAAATTTTTACCACAACCAATTCATTTTCAAAAGGCATTACTTCAAATACCGTCTGCACAGCAACATCGCCAATCGGTATTTCTGCCCTTATACCACCATAGTTGAGCAGGCAAAAATCGATTTTATGCCCGGTCCGCTTTTCAAAAACCGGCTCAGATACTTCCATGGATAAATCTGCAAGCCAATTGCCGATTTCTGTTTCCAAAATCCCATTCTTTTTTGACAATAATTTAGGATTGTACGCCAACACTTTTTCAAGGGTTTTTTGCATACTTTTACGGTACGGTAAGATGATGCTGTCTATGGTTGGATTGAACGGAATAGAATCACTTAGCGCAACTTCTTGTTTTTGAATCGACTGCAATTTGTAAACTTTTTCCTGACAAGAAGTTAGATAAATAATTGTTATAAACAAAACAATATGTTTTATTTTTAAGTTTTGTATTATCTTTGTCATCTGTTTTTTAATTTTATTTTGTAAAAGTAAATTATTTTGAATATCATCAAAAAAATTCAGGCCAATAGAATCATTAAGAAAAGATTAAATAACAGGATTTCGAGCTTAGATGGTTTCGAATGTGCAAAAAGCGTCTTGATTTTATTTGATTTGCAACGCACGCCGGTAGTTAATTTTTTTTCTCCGCTGATAAAAAGCTTAGAAGAAGTTGACATTCAAGTTGAAATAGTGGGATTCAGGCCTAATAAAAACGTAAAAAAAACGGACTATTGCCCAGTGTTTTACAACGCAGATTTTGGTTTGGACGGGCAACTCAACGCGCAAAACATCAAACCGGTATTTGATAAAACCTTTGATGTTTTGATAAACTATTTTGATGAAGCCAAATGGCAACTCATCGGAGCCTCGTTGCAAATAAAAAACCATTTTTCGGTTGGCTTTCCAGAATTAGACAAAAGACTGAACGATTTGATTCTAAACACCGGGATAAATGAACGGGAGGTATTTGAAAAAGAACTGATTAAATATTTAAAATTATTCAAAAAGATATGACTTCAAAATTTAAAGGAACCGGAGTTGCCTTGATAACGCCCCTTACAAACGATGGTCAACTAGATTATGTGGCTTTAGACAAGCTGGTTCAATTCAACATCCAAAATGGAATTGATTATCTTGTGGCTTTGGGAACAACTGCAGAAACGAGCACTTTGACAGCCGCTGAAAAAAAGAAGGTTATACAAACTGTGATTGACAGCAACCAAAACCGTGTTCCTTTGGTCATGGGATTGGGTGGAAACAACACAGCCGAACTAATCTCACAGTTGAAAGCACCGGAAGTGCTTCAATTTGATGCCATCTTATCCGTTTCGCCTTACTACAACAAACCAACACAAGACGGTATTTACGCGCATTACAAGGCATTGTCTGAAGCTTCGCCCATCCCTGTAATCTTATACAATGTCCCGGGACGAACCGGCTCGAACATCCTTCCACAGACGGTTTTGCGGTTGGCAAGAGATTGCAAAAACATCATCGGCATCAAAGAAGCGTCAGGTGATGTTGTTCAAGGCATGCGCATTTTGAGGGAAAAACCAATCGGTTTCATGGTTATTTCCGGCGATGACATGACGGCTTTGCCTCTTATTTTAGCAGGAAGTTCGGGTGTAATTTCTGTTATAGGTCAAGGTATCCCCGGTTTGTTTTCAAAGCTTGTCCATGCGGGCTTATCCGGAGACCTGGCAACTGCTAACCGATTGCAACACCAATGCATGCCGATGATTGACCTAATCTTTCAAGAAGGGAATCCGGCCGGGATTAAATCGTTGTTGGCACATCTGGGAATCGGAACGCCAACCGTACGATTGCCCTTGGTAGCAGCTTCTGAATCGCTTTCTTCACGTATCGCTTCAAATTTAGAGCTTCTTAAAACTGGAAAAATTTAGTGCTTTTCGAAATAATAGGGCTTATAAAGCGAAAAGAGATGTGCTTTGTAATTATGTTACCCAAATGGGTGGAATGACGACCAAATAAAACGAAAATCCACCCTTCTGTAAAAACCGTATTTCAATCATTTTCAGGACTCCCAATTGTTTGAAGTTTCAGGTTCCAAGTTTCAGACATCAAAATTTCCCTGAGTCCTGATTCCTTTTTCTTGTTTCAAGTTTTTATGCTGAACTCAAAACTTCACAACGACTGTACAAAAATAACCAATCATTATTTGAGATTTGTTATTTTAGGAACTATTTGTTTCCCATCGCCTATCTACTCACATTCACCTCATCACTCTCAATCAGCCCATCGAGCAGGCGGATAATGCGGTGCGCATGTTTGGCAACATCTTCTTCGTGCGTCACCAAAATAACGGTGTTCCCTTTCTTGTGGATTTCGTCAAACAAGTTCATAATTTCGACCGAGGTTTTGGAGTCGAGGTTTCCGGTCGGTTCATCGGCTAAGATAATAGACGGATGGTTGACCAAGGCTCTTCCCACAGCCACACGTTGCCTTTGCCCGCCAGACAACTGATTGGGCCGGTGATCCATCCGGTCAGCCAAGCCTACATCGGTCAGCACGCTTTTGGCACGCTCCGTTCGTTCAGCTTTTCCCATGCCGGCATACACCATCGGCAGAGCCACATTGTCTAAAGCAGTTGAACGCGGCATCAGGTTAAACGTCTGAAAAACAAACCCGATTTCTTTGTTGCGTATTTCGGCCAACTCGTTGTCCTGCATTTGACTGACATCTTTGCCATTCAGAATATAACTGCCCGATGTTGGTGTGTCCAAACAACCCAACAAGTTCATTAAGGTCGATTTTCCTGAGCCGGAAGGCCCCATGATGGCGACATATTCGCCTTTTTCGATTATCAAGTCGATGCCTTTCAGCACCCGCACGATTTCCATCCCAAGCGGGAAATCGCGTTTGATGTTTTTCATGTCTATGACGTTGCTCATCCGAAAATGCTATTAAGATTTGGAAGCTTTTTGGTGGTCGGACAAAAACTTAGCCAAACCGATATCGGTAAGCGGATGATTGAGCAAACTCAATATCACGGAAAGAGGCCCGGTCATCACGTCGGCACCTAATTTGGCACATTCGATTACGTGCATGCTATGGCGGATAGAAGCAGCCAATATCTCAGTTTCATAACCGTAGTTATCGTATATAGTCCGGATGTCTTCGATGAGTTGCAGTCCGTCAGTCGAAACATCGTCCAACCGGCCGATAAAGGGCGAAACGTAGGTTGCGCCTGCCTTCGCAGCCAACAGAGCTTGTCCGGCAGAGAAAACCAGCGTGCAATTTGTCTTGATGCCGTTTTCATGAAAATACCGGATGGCTTTCACCCCGTCTTTTATCATTGGCACTTTCACTACAATCTGCGGATGCAATGAAGCAAGCTGCTCCCCTTCACGGATAATTCCCGCATAATCGGTCGCGATTACCTCGGCACTCACATCGCCGTCCACCAAATTGCAGATGTCCACATAGTGTTTCAAGATGTTGTTGTTGCCTGTGATGCCTTCCTTGGCCATCAACGAAGGATTGGTGGTCACGCCGTCCAGCACACCCAACGATTGGGCTTCTTCAATTTGTTTCAGGTTTGCGGTATCGATAAAAAATTTCATATTGTTAAATGCTTTAAAAGTTTAAATTTATTTCTATTTTCTGGGCGTTCCCCCGACAAATTTTTATCAAAATTTGTCGGGAGCCGGGCTTTCGGCAGTCGCTTTAGCGGTTGGTTTTTACTAAGCTTTCTCAGGTTTTCAATCCAGAAACTTCGGGGCTCTGTGGCTTTCTCAGCTCAACCGCTAAGAGCTCCAACAATGCCTCAATCCCTAACGCGCGGCGTAAAATTACAATTTAAAATGCTTCATCAACATCCTTTCATACACTTTATCGGGTAAAATTCGCTTGAGCACAATTCCAAATTTTTCTATCATTCCGGCTGCTTTATAGTGGATTTTTGGGTTTTTGTCCAACATGATTTGTTCAACCAACCGCGCTATTTTCCTTGGGTCGGCACCCGAATCCACATGGGCATTCATCATCTCTAAGGAAGTTTGGTAAGTCAAAAAATAGGGCGATTTTTCTTGTAAAGGCGCATGGTAGCGACCGGAAGCAATGTTGGTAGCAAAGTCACCCGGAGCCAGATTCACCAATCGGATACCTTGTTTTTTTACTTCCATATTGATGGATTCCGTCAGCAATTCGAGTGCCCCTTTGGTGGCCGAATACACGCCTCTGAAAGGCAATCCCATGTATCCGGCAATCGAAGTAGTGTTGATGATCAACCCACTTCCCTGCTTGCGCATCTGTGGCAAAACGGCTTTCATCAGATTGATGGGCCCAAAAAAATTGGTTTCAAATACCCGTTTGATTTCAGCTTCCGGGATTTCTTCTAACGGGCCGGCTATGCCCATACCCGCATTGTTTATCAACACATCGATTCGTCCGCTTTTACCGATGACATAATCTACGGCTTTCCAAATTGACTCTATTTGAGTAACCTCCAGCACAATCATTTCAAAATCATTTTTTTCACTCGTTTTTTTTGGATTCCGGCTCGTTCCAAATACAGTATAACCTTTTTCTGAAAGATGTTCGGCTATCGCCTTTCCGATTCCCGAAGATGCGCCGGTGATGAGTACGGTTTTTAGATGCATCGAAACAGATTAAGTGGTCAATTCCTGATTGAGTTTATCTTTGTCTTTCAATAATCCGAACGATTTGGCCACCAACATGGAAACGGTCGCATCCCCCGAAACGTTGACAACCGTCCGGCACATGTCCAGCGGTCGGTCGATGGCAAAAATCAATGCCAATCCCGCTTCCGGAATACCAGCTTGCCCCAGCACAATTACGAGCATGACCATGCCCGCACCGGGAACAGCCGCACTACCTATGGAAGCCAAAGTTGCCGTAACGATGATGCCTAATTGAGCCGTCAAACTCAAATCCATTCCAAAGGCCTGCGCTATAAAAACGGCGGCTACCGCCTGATACAAACTCGTTCCGTCCATGTTGACGGTCGCACCGATAGGCAGTACAAAACTCGTCACATCGTCTTCCACTCCCAAATGTTTTTCCACGCGCTCCATGGTCACGGGTAAGGTCGCCGCACTCGAACTCGTCGAGAAAGCCAACAGTTGCGCCGGTGCCATCCCTTTTAAGAAAAAGATGGGAGTTCGTTTGGTGAAAATCCACACCAATAACAAATAGAAACCAATCATCAGCATCAGTCCGAAAACTACGCAGAAGGCATACCACAGCAGGGCGAAAAACAAGTCCTGGCTGGGCGCTTCCACCACCAAGGCAGCCAAAAGCGCAAACACGCCATAGGGCGCGGCCAGCATGATCAGGTCAATCATCTTGAGAATGACTTCGTTAAAACCATCAAAGAATTGAACCACAGGTTTTGACTTTTCTTCTGGTATCAAAATCAATCCAATCCCGAAGAAAATGGCAAAAAAGATGACCTGAAGCATGTTGCCGTTGTTGGAAGCAGCCGCCATCAAATTTTGCGGGACTAAATCTTCTAAGGCTTGTAGCGGCCCTGCATTTTTTTGCTTTTCGGCTTCCGAAATTTTTTGCCCGGCATCGCCCTGATAGCTTTCGATAAGTTGGTTTCGCGTGTTTTCGTTGATGGTATTCCCTGGGTTGACTATGTTGACAACAGCCAAGCCGATACTCACGGCTACAACGGTCGTAATCAGATAAAGCCCAATAGTCCTTCCACCCATTCTCGAGAGTTTCGATATATCTTTCAATTCAGCAATTCCTTTGATAAGGGACGCAAAAATCAAGGGAACGGCAATCAATTTTAAGGCATTGATGAATATATTTCCAAAGGGTTTTACCCAATCGCCCACAAATTTAGAACCCCATGAAAATTGATTAAGCGCCAGCGCGAAAAGTACGCCAAACAACATTCCGAGCAATATTTTCCAATGGAGTGCTAATTTTTTCATAGGTTGAATTGTTTATTAAATTCTTAGATCCGAATGTCCCGATGCTTAGATATTTTAGGCTCAAAAGTTTTTAAAACCTTTCGGGTCTGATAAATCAGTATAATTTTGAGGTTTTGTTTCTCAAATAAAAATCTGTCAACACCAATGCCGCCATGGCTTCCACGATGGGGACAGCTCTGGGGACAACGCAAGGGTCATGCCTGCCTTTTCCCATGATGGTTGTCATGTTGCCGTCTTTGTCGATCGTTTCTTGATTTTGGATAAGCGTAGCGACGGGTTTGAAAGCCACGTTGAAATAGATGTCCATACCGTTGGATATACCGCCTTGTACACCTCCACTATGGTTGGTTTTGGTGCGCCCGCCGGTTTCAAACAAATCGTTGTGTTCGCTGCCTTTCATGGCGGCTCCTTCAAATCCGCTACCGTATTCAAATCCTTTGACGGCATTGATTGAAAGCATGGCTTTGCCCAATTCGGCATGCAGCTTGTCAAAAACTGGCTCGCCCAAACCGACAGGTACATTTTTTATTACGCAGCTCACTACGCCACCCACGGTATCTCCCTTTTTGCGGATATCTTTGATGTAAGCTTCCATTTTTTTGGCCATAGCCGCATCCGGGCAACGGACGATATTATCTTCAGCACTTGCTAAATCGAGTTGTTGATAAGGAATATTAAGTTTGAGATTGCCGACTGAGGAAACATAAGCCTGAACGGAAATTCCTTTGAGCAATTGTTTGGCTAAGGCTCCAGCAACGACCCTTGCTGCGGTCTCACGCGCCGAACTCCTGCCACCACCCCGATGATCTCTGAAGCCGTATTTCTGATCGTAGGTGTAATCGGCATGTGAAGGACGATAAGCAGCTTCTATGTGAGAATAATCTTGGGATTTTTGGTCCAGGTTGGCAATCAAAAAAGCGATGGGCGTGCCGGTCGTCTTGCCTTCAAATATGCCCGAAAGAAATTGTACTTCATCCGATTCCTTGCGTTGGGTGACAATGGCAGATTGTCCGGGTTTGCGGCGGTCTAAGTCCTTTTGGATAGCTTCAAAATCGATCTTCAATTCGGCGGGGCAACCATCTATGATGCCTCCAATCCCCTTTCCGTGCGATTCGCCAAAAGTTGTCAATCTAAAAAGTGTCCCGTAAGAATTTCCTGCCATGTTGTTGTTTTGAACAAAAGTAAGCTATTGCTCAAAGATACAAAAGTATCGGCAACTGAAAATTGGAAGGTAGATTTTGATTGAGGCATAAAAAAAATCCCCATCAAAAGGTGATGAGGATTTAAGTTGTCAAGGATGATACCTATCGCGTAAACAACAATTCACGGTATTTGGTCAATGTCCAAAGTTCATCATCAATCAGAATTTCGAGTTTGTCGGCGTGGTAACGAATTGTTTCAAAATAGGGTTTTACTTTGTTGCAATATACCGATGCTTTTTTCTCAACCGAGTCAATGTTGTTTGCTTTTTTGCGTTCTTCTGTCATTTGAGTTACTTGGGCGTTGATGGCTTCAATGTGTTCGGAAATTTCCTTAATCAGATTGATTTGTTCGCCTGCATATTTTTCAAAATCTTTGCCGAAGATGTCTTTCAAGCCTTGTACGTTTTGAATCAATTTGTTTTGATAGGTTATCGCTGTCGGAATCACGTGGTTTCTTGCAATATCGCCCAGCACACGGCCTTCAATTTGGATTTTCTTGGTGTATTCTTCCAGTTCTATGTCGTAACGAGCATGAACTTCTACATGGTTTAGGATGCCCAATTCTTCAAACAATGCCAAAGATTTTTTGGAGATTTTGGCTTTCAATGCTTCCGGTGTGGTCTTTTTGTTGGACAAGCCTCTTTTGGCAGCTTCTTTTTCCCAAGCACTGCTGTATCCGTCGCCTTCAAACAAGATTCTTTTGGATTGTTTGATGTATTCTCTCAACACGTTGAAGATGGCATCATCTTTTTTCATTTCTTTACCTTCTATCAATGCGTCCACTTCAACCTTGAAGTCTTTCAGTTGTTTGGCGATGATAGCTGCTAAAACCGTCATCGGGTTGGCACAGTTTGCAGACGAACCAACGGCACGGTATTCAAATTTGTTTCCAGTGAAAGCAAATGGAGAAGTCCTGTTTCGATCGGTGTTGTCCAAGAGAATTTCAGGAATTTTACCCACTACATTGAGTTTCAAATCTGTTTTTTCTTCCGGGGATAATTTACCGTCAGACACCTGTTCCAAATCGTGCAGAACCTTATAAAGTTGTGATCCGATAAATACGGAGATGATGGCCGGAGGGGCTTCGTTTGCACCCAAACGGTGGTCATTGCTCGCACTGGCGATGGAGGCACGCATCAATTCTTCATTTTCATTGACCGCTTTGATGGTGTTGATAAAAAATGCCAAAAATTGCAGATTGCTCATTGGTGTTTTGCCCGGACCCAATAAGTTGACACCGGTATTGGTTGCCATTGAGAAGTTGTTGTGTTTACCGGAACCGTTGATGCCGGCAAAGGGTTTTTCGTGCAACAGTACTTTCAGGCTGTGGCGATCGGCTACTTTGCCCATCACATCCATCAAGAGCGAGTTGTGGTCAACCGCCAAGTTGGTTTCTTCAAAAATCGGAGCGAGCTCAAATTGGTTGGGAGCAACCTCGTTGTGGCGTGTTTTCACCGGAATCCCCAAAAGCATACATTCTTGTTCGAGATCTCTCATAAAGTTGATGGCACGGTTCGGGATGGAGCCGAAGTAGTGATCTTCCAATTGTTGACCTTTGGCAGGAGAATGTCCCAGCAGTGTCCGGCCGGTCAGAATCAGGTCGGGGCGAGAGACAGCCAAAGCTTTGTCAACCAAAAAATATTCCTGCTCCCAACCCAAAGTTGCAGTGACTTTGGAAACGTTTTTGTCAAAATATTTTGCCACAGCCGTAGCCGAGTTATCCAAAGCTTGCAAGGCTCTAAGCAGAGGGGTTTTGTTGTCTAAAGCTTCACCTGTGTAAGATACAAAAACGGTAGGAATACATAAGGTCGTTCCATAGATGAATGCGGGTGAAGTCGGATCCCAAGCGGTGTAGCCGCGTGCTTCAAAAGTGTTGCGGATGCCACCACTTGGGAAGCTCGATGCATCCGGCTCTTGTTGTACCAATTGGCCGCCGTCAAATTTTTCCATGGCGTTTCCGTTTCCGATGGGTTCAAAAAACGCATCGTGTTTTTCGGCTGTCGTTCCGGTGAGAGGTTGAAACCAGTGTGTGTAGTGTGTAGCACCTTTACTGAGTGCCCATTGTTTCATGCCGGCTGCAGTTTGTTCGGCAACTTTACGGTCTATTTTGCTTCCGTTTTCTACGGCATCGTTGACGCTGTTATAGGCTTCTTTAGTCAAAAAATGACGCATGGCAGCATCATTAAATACATTTTTTCCAAAAAGCTCAGAGCGTTTGATGCTTTCGTCTATTTTGATATTCGGACGGTTTTGGCTGGCTAAAAGCGCTTGAAATCTAATTGTCCCCATTTGCTAGTGTGATTTTATTAATAAAATATGCGATTAAATCGGCACAAAATTAATCAAAAAAATACACACCCCTATTTTTTCAGGGGGATAACTTCAATTTTTATTAAAAAACAAAAACAAACCCTATATTTTTAAAATAAAGTAAAATAAAGATATGTTGTATAGGCGAATAATAAAGAAAAGCCAGCTATAGGCCCGATGTTTCTTTTCTTTGAAAGTAAACAAAGCGGATAGACCACAAAAGAAATGGCAATCATCCACCAAATATCAGAGTCAATGAGTTGATTACTGGCTACTTTGATGGGGTGGATCATTGCAGTTAGGCCGATGACCGAGCCGATGTTGAAGATGTTGGATCCTATCAAATTGCCCAGAGAAATGGACTTTTCTTTTTTCAAGGCGGCTAGGACCGATGCCGAAAGTTCGGGTAAACTCGTACCTACAGCGATAACTGTTAACGAAATGACGCGTTCGCTGACCCCATGAGCAGAAGCAATATTTACCGCTCCTTCCACCAACCATTCGGAACCAAAATATAAGCTCAACGCACTGATTGTTAACCAAAAAAAGATTTTTATTCCAGAAATCTGTTGGAGTGTGTCATCAATTTCATCTGCATCGGGATCTTTTGAACGAAATCGGATGAGAAGGAAAACAAACAGAGAAATGAGCGCAAACAATGCCAGCCCTTCTAACCGGCTGACGACCAGCTCCGATTGCATAAACAGAAACATCAACAGGCTCATTATTATCATGGCGGGCCAATGTAGTATTTTAAAAAAACGGCCGATAACAATCGGGTGAATCATAGCGACTAAACCGAGTATCAACCCAATGTTAGCAATGTTTGACCCGATTATGTTTCCCAGAGCAATGTCAGAATGTTCGTCAAGCGCGGCTTTCAAACTGACTATCAATTCGGGTGCAGAGGTGGCAAAAGAAACGATTGTCAGTCCAACAATCATTTTTGAAATGTTCATCTTCAGGGAAATGGCAACAGAAGATCGCACCAAAAATTCGCCACCCAAAACCAATAAGATAAAACCGATAATAAGCAATACGTAATCCATCCAAAACAAATTTTGTCAAAAATACAATTTAAGTTTTCTTGCATTTATTTTTCTTGCTTTTTTTTAGGACATACAATCCGGCTGATTTAGGATTCTCATACATTTCCGCTTTCCCAAATTTTTTCATCTTTAAATTTTCACATTGCCACATTTATACCTTACTACATTTTCAATTTTTAAATTGATTTTAAAAGTATATTTGCACCCATGTTTCAATTAGGTAAAACCATCGTTTCGGAAGATATTTTCGAAAAGCAATTTGTGTGTAATCTCTCCGCTTGCAAAGGTGCCTGCTGCGTGGAAGGCGAAGCCGGTGCCCCACTCGACCGGGAGGAAATAGAAATTCTCGAAAAGATATACCCCAAAGTTAAACCCTTTTTACGACCCGAAGGCATCGCTGCCATCGAAAGCCAAGGCACTTCTATTACCTCAGAATTTGGCGATTTAGAAACGCCTTTGGTGGAAGGCAAAGAATGTGCTTACGTGGTTTTTGACGCAAATAACATAGCCAAATGTGGCATTGAAGAAGCCCATCAGAAAGGTGTGATTGAATGGCAAAAACCCATATCATGCCATCTCTACCCGGTTCGTTTGCAACAATACAGTTCTTTTGTGGCGGTCAATTACCACCAATGGGAAATTTGCGATGACGCATGTACACTCGGCAAAGAGTTACAAGTTCCGGTTTATAAATTTGTCAAACAAGCCCTCATCAGAAAGTTTGGTGAGGAGTGGTATGCACAATTAGAGGAAATTGCAACGCAATATTCAAATTTAAAATAACAAGTCCCAAAGGTAGATTGGTATTGGGGAAAGTCTTAAAAAGTTAATGACTCAGAAAAGTCAGGAGATTTTTTAGAAAGCAAACATCAGGCTGTTCTTCCATTTTCCGATAAAGCAACTATTATGATTCGAAAACATAATCGGAATCGTTAAAGAATATGACCTAACTATTCCTAAACGAATAAAGATAAACGCCAAAGAAAATAACTTTATTTATTTGTTTTTCAACAACATACAATTCATAAATTGATTGCATTTAGCACCCTGCTATTTGCCAATTGTTAAAAACTTTAATTGAATGTTTATAAGTTTGACTTTCTTTTTCGGACATTATTTTGAATCTTTGTTTTTCCGATTTTTGATAAATTCGGAATCTTTAAACTATTCAAAAAACTACTAATTATGTCTGTTGTCGAACCTATTTTGCAAGAAAATCCGAACCGATTTGTTATTTTCCCCATTCAACACCACGATTTGTGGCAATGGTACAAAAAACAACAAGCCTGTTTTTGGACGGCTGAAGAAATCGATTTACAACAAGATTTGTCTGATTGGCACAATAAACTTAACGCGGACGAAAAATATTTCATCAAACACATCCTCGCTTTTTTTGCCGCTTCTGACGGGATTGTCAACGAGAATTTGGCCGAAAATTTTGTGAACGAAGTACAGTTTTCCGAAGCCAAGTTTTTTTATGGTTTTCAGATTATGATGGAGAATATCCACTCCGAAACCTACTCGCTGCTCATTGATACTTATGTAAAAAACCCGGAAGAAAAAGACAAACTCTTCCACGCCATCGAAGTCTTTCCAGCCATCATGAAGAAAGCCGAATGGGCACTTAAATGGATAGAAAGCCCAAGTTTTGCGGAGCGGCTCATCGCTTTTGCGGCTGTAGAAGGTATTTTCTTCTCGGGTGCTTTCTGCTCGATTTTTTGGCTCAAAAAACGCGGTTTGATGCCTGGCTTGACTTTTTCTAATGAACTCATTTCCCGCGACGAAGGCATGCACTGTGACTTTGCAGTGCATCTGCACAACCACCACCTTGAGAACAGAGTACCCAAGAAAAGAATAACGGAAATCATCGTGGAAGCACTGAATATCGAACGCGAATTCATCACCGAGTCCTTGCCCGCGAGTTTGATTGGGATGAATGCCAAACTGATGACCGAATACCTTGAGTTTGTAACCGACCGGCTATTGGTGGAATTGGGCTGTGAGCGGGTCTATAATTCCAAAAATCCGTTTGATTTTATGGACATGATTTCGTTGCAAGGCAAAACCAATTTCTTCGAAAAACGAGTTTCCGAATATCAAAAAGCGGGTGTGTTGAACAAAGACACCGAATCCAATAAAATTAGTTTCGACGCTGAATTTTAGTCAGTTGCCGATGGAATGACGGTAGTTTTAGCCCTGGGTGCAGCGGCATCCTCCGGCATTTTACAAATGCCGAAGATATAGCGGAACACAGGAAATAGCTCCAAAAAATCAATGCTTTGGAGGTTTATCTTTCGGAGGATTTCAATAATAATTTCAAAAACAAAAAGCTATGTTCGTTATAAAAAGAGACGGCCGGAAGGAGCCAGTTATGTTTGACAAAATCACCGCCCGCGTGCGGAAGTTGTGCTACGGACTCAGCCCGATGGTGGATCCGGTGAAAGTGGCTTTGCGCGTCATTGAAGGTATTTATGACGGAGTAACTACTTCGGAATTAGATAATTTGGCTGCCGAAATTGCGGCCACCATGACAACTACACATCCGGATTATGCCAAGCTCGCCGAACGTATTTCAGTATCGAACCTTCAGAAAAACACCAAAAAATCGTTTTTCGAGACCATGACCGATCTCTACGAATACGTCAACCCGCGCACGGGGAAAAAAGCTCCGCTCATTGCCGATGATGTGTATGAAGTCATCAAAAAAAATGCGGAATTCCTAGACTCTGCCATCATCTACAACCGCGATTTTAACTACGATTATTTTGGTTTTAAAACCCTCGAACGCTCCTATTTACTGAAAATAAACGGACAGATTGTGGAACGCCCACAACACATGCTCATGCGCGTTTCCGTAGGTATCCATTTAGACGATTTGGATTCGGTTTTGGAAACCTACGAACTCATGTCGAAGAAATTTTTCACCCACGCAACACCTACGCTATTCAACTCGGGTACGCCCAAACCGCAAATGTCGTCCTGCTTTTTGTTGGCAATGAAAGACGACAGCATCGATGGCATTTACGACACCTTGAAAAACACCGCGAAAATTTCGCAATCAGCTGGAGGCATTGGGTTGTCTATCCACAACATACGCGCAACCGGTTCGTATATCGGCGGCACCAACGGCACCTCGAACGGAATTGTGCCCATGCTTCGTGTCTATAACGACACTGCCCGCTATGTAGATCAGGGTGGTGGCAAGCGCAAAGGCTCCTTTGCCGTCTATATAGAACCGTGGCATGCGGATATCTACGATTTCCTCGAACTAAAAAAAAACCACGGCAAAGAAGAAATGCGCGCCCGCGATTTGTTTTACGCCATGTGGATTCCGGATTTGTTTATGAAACGTGTGGAAACTGATGCCGAATGGACACTCATGTGCCCGAACGAATGCCCGGGATTATTTGACGTTCACAGCGAAGCCTTTGAAGAACTTTATCTGAAATACGAAGCCGAAGGCAAAGGCCGGAAAACAGTACGCGCCCGCGATTTGTGGGAAAACATACTCGAATCGCAGATAGAAACCGGCACGCCTTATATGCTCTACAAAGATGCCGCCAATCGGAAGTCCAACCAAAAAAACTTGGGTACCATCCGCTCATCGAACCTCTGTACGGAGATTATGGAATACACCTCTGCGGATGAAATCGCGGTGTGTAACTTGGCCTCTATCGCCTTGCCGATGTTTGTGAAAGACGGCGAATTTGACCACAAAGAACTCTTTCGCGTGACCAAGCGCGTGATCAAAAACCTCAACCGCGTCATCGACCGCAATTACTACCCGGTGGAAGAAGCGCGCCGCTCCAACATGCGCCACCGACCAATTGGTCTGGGCGTGCAAGGACTGGCAGATACTTTTATCATGCTTCGTTTGCCGTTTACCTCTGACCAAGCGAAGAAACTTAACCAAGAAATCTTTGAAACGCTCTATTTTGCAGCCGTTACTTCTTCAGTGGAGCTTGCCAAAGAGGAGGGTGCTTACGAAACTTTTAAAGGCTCGCCTATCTCGAAAGGCGAATTTCAACACAACCTTTGGGGTGTAAAAGACGAGGAACTCAGTGGCCGTTGGGATTGGTCAAAACTGCGTAAACAAGTGATGAAACACGGTGTACGCAACTCCCTGCTCGTCGCACCGATGCCGACAGCTTCTACTTCACAGATTTTGGGCAACAACGAAGCTTTTGAACCTTATACATCCAATATATACACCCGCAGGGTGCTCTCGGGCGAATTTATCGTGGTTAACAAACATCTGCTCGAAGATTTGATTGCCCGCGATATGTGGGACGAAGGCATGAAAGAAGAAATTATGCGCGCCAACGGTTCTATACAAGATATTGAACGCATCCCAGCAGATCTCAAAGAACTCTACAAAACCGTGTGGGAAATGAGCATGAAAGACATCATCGACATGTCGCGCCAACGCGGATATTTCATCGATCAGTCGCAGTCGCTTAACCTGTTTATGGAAAATGCCAACATGGCCAAACTCACCTCCATGCACTTTTACGCCTGGAAATCGGGTTTGAAAACGGGTATGTATTACCTGCGAACTAAATCGGCGGTAGATGCCATCAAGTTTACCTTAGACAACCGCAAAAAAGCCGAACCCCAACTCGAGCAAGTTACAGCCGAACCCATGAGTGCAGACGAACTCAAACAACTCATTGCCCAAGCCAAAGAAAGCGAAGGAGACGATTGTTTGATGTGCGGGAGTTGATGATGCGATGATTTGATAATACGATGACGCGAAGATGTGATGGTGTGATTGTGGTGGCTTCAACTTACTTCACCTTCGCTCAGTATCTGCCGCTCAGCTACCGGATTGGTATGGGCGGGATATAAAATTTTCATTTTTTTATTGACACTTTACAACGAAAAAAATTATGTAGTTTTGAGCCCGCATTTTAAATTACTTCATGCAATTCAATCTTCTCGCTTCCGATAGCCAAAGTCAGGCACGCGCCGGAGCCATACAAACTGACCACGGCACCATAGAAACGCCTATTTTTATGCCGGTTGGCACGGTGGCAAGCGTCAAAGGAGTGCATCAACGCGAACTCAAAAATGACATCAACCCCGACATCATCCTCGGAAACACTTATCACCTTTATCTGCGTCCAAACACACCCATTCTTGAGCAAGCCGGCGGCCTGCACAAGTTTATGAATTGGGATCGGAACATCCTGACTGATTCGGGTGGTTATCAGGTATATTCGCTCTCATCTAACCGAAAAATCAAGGAAGAAGGGGTCAAATTCAAATCGCACATAGATGGTTCGATGCACGTGTTTACACCTGAAAACGTGATGGACATCCAACGCAGCATCGGTGCCGACATTATCATGGCATTTGACGAGTGTACACCCTTTCCGTGCGACTATCACTACGCCCGCCGCTCGATGCACATGACTCATCGCTGGCTCGACCGCTGCATCAAACAGCTCGAAATATCTCCCGAAAAATACGGCTATTCGCAGGCACTTTTCCCCATTGTTCAGGGGAGTACTTACAAAGATTTGCGGGAACAATCTGCCGAGTACATCGCCCATGCAGGCGCGTTCGGAAACGCCATCGGTGGACTGTCGGTAGGCGAACCTGCTGAAGAAATGTATGCGATGACCGAAATTGTCTGCGGTATTTTGCCAAAAGACAAACCGCGCTACCTGATGGGAGTCGGCACACCAATTAACATACTGGAAAACATCGCTTTGGGAATCGATATGTTCGACTGTGTGATGCCGACTCGCAATGCCCGAAACGGGATGTTATTTACTGCACAGGGCACAATCAATATCAAAAACAAAAAATGGGAAAATGATTTTTCACCCATCGATGAAATGGCGATTACCTTTGTCGACACCGAATATTCCAAAGCCTATTTGAAACATTTGTTTACCGTCAACGAGATGTTGGGAAAGCAAATTGCAACCATCCACAACCTCGGGTTTTATATGTGGTTGGTAAGAGAGGCCAGAAAGCGTATTTTAGCCGGAGATTTTTCGACGTGGAAACAGCAAATGATTAGTCAAATGGGCAACAGATTGTGATATGAAAATCATCGACCGATACATCCTCAAGCGCTATATGGGAACATTTTTGATGTTTCTGGTTTTGTTTGCGCCCATCGGTATTATAATCAATCTGTCTGAAAAAATAGATAAAATACTGGAAAACAAAGTACCTGTCAATGAGGTTTTGGTGTATTACTATCACTTTACCATCTATTTTGCGCACATGCTTTTCCCTTTGTTTTTATTTTTATCTATCATTTTTTTCACCTCCAAATTAGCCAACAATACAGAAATTATCGCAATTTTAAGCTCCGGAATATCCTACTTCAGGTTTATCAGGCCTTATTTGTTCGGAGCCGTTTTGGTGTCTATAATGGCTTTTATTTTAGGTATGTACATGGTGCCGAAAGCGAGCAAGGGTTTTAACGAATTCACGTATGAGTACCTGAAAAAAGGAAAAAAGGAACGAGAGAGCACCAATCTGTACCGGCAGGTAAACGACCATGATTTTATCTACGTGAGCAATTTTATCCCGAAGAACAAAACAGGTTTTGATTTCACATTGGAACATGTAATAGGCAACAAACTCATCTATAAAATAAGTGCAACCCGGATTAAATACATTGATAAAGACACCACCTACAAAATGACAAATTATGTCAAAAGAACGATTGGTGAAGACACAGACAAGATAGTCTCTCAGGTTTTTAAAGACACTCTTTTTTCCTTCAAGTTGGAAGACCTGACCCCGGTCGAATATGTGGCAGAAACACTTAACTACGAAGAGCTGAATAAATTTATAGCAACTGAGAAGCGGAGAGGCTCATCAAATATCAACCGGTATCTGTTAGTCAAATACAAACGATGGAGTTTACCTATATCGGCTTTTGTACTCACCATCATGGCTGTTGCGGTTTCTTCAATGAAACGAAGAGGAGGAATGGGTGTCAACTTGGCAATCGGTATTTTGATTGCATTCATCTACGTTTTTTTCGATAAAATATTTGGCACCATGGCAGAGCAATCCGGCTTTTCGCCCTTGTTGGCTGTTTTGTTGCCAAACGTCGTATTTGGTATCTTGGCTTCCTATCTATTGTACAATGCCAAACGTTAGGCTCCTCAATTTCCTGCACCTTCACCTCATCGTTTTTATATGGGGGTTTACGGCCATACTCGGCGCGTTGATTAGTTTGGATGCCTTGCCGTTGGTTTGGTTTCGGATGGGATTGGCTGTTCTTTTTGTTTGGCTATTTATACTTTTTAAAAAGATAAATCTTCGGATAGACCGCAAAACCTTATTGATTTTGGTACTCTCCGGCTTGGTGATTGCCCTGCATTGGATTACATTTTTCAGGGCCATCAAAGTGTCGAACGTGTCGATAACCTTAGGGACACTTTCCACCGGTGCTTTTTTTGCTTCCATACTCGAGCCGATTTTCTACAAGCGAAAGGTGATTTGGTATGAAATATTTTTCGGATTGATGGTCATCGTTGGGTTGTACATTATTTTTCGTGTCGAAATCAGGTACGTGGAAGGCATATTGCTGGCGCTCGTTTCGGCTTTCCTTTCAGCGAGTTTTGCGCTTATCAATGGGAAGTTGGCGAGTTTTTACAGCTCTTCCGTCATCACCTTTTATGAATTACTCGGAGGGTTGTTTTTCCTGTCGGTATTTCTGCTCTTCAATCAGCAATTTTCGTTTGCGTTTTTCAAACTTTCCGTTTCCGATTGGCTTTATTTAATGATTTTATCATCGGTTTGCACGGCCTATGCATTCATCGCTTCTGTCAAAGTCCTCCGTTATTTGAGCCCATATACGGTGATGCTAACCATCAATCTCGAACCTGTGTACGGAATTATCTTAGCAGCACTAATTTTCAAAGATAAAGAACACATGAGCAGTTCGTTTTATTTAGGCGCAACGCTGATTTTATTGACCGTAATCCTGAATGGGATTGTTAAAAACGCATCCAAATGGAAAAAGAAAAGTAATGCAAAAACGGTTTCCCCTTAAAAAATTATATATTTGTCAGTCCAACCTAATTGATAATAAAAAGATGGAATATTTAGATTTTGAACTACCAATCAAAGAGTTAGAAGAGCAGTTGGATCGTTGTTCACTCATCGGAAAAGAGAGTGATGTAGATGTGACCGATACTTGTCAGAAAATTGAACGAAAATTAAAAGAAACCAAAAAGGAAATATATAAAAACCTGACTCCGTGGCAGCGCGTTCAATTGTCTCGTCATCCGTCACGTCCATATACTTTAGACTATGTTCGTGCTCTTTTTGGGGAAACATTCTTGGAAATACACGGCGATCGCTCTTTTAGAGATGATAAAGCCATGATAGGCGGATTAGGGAAAATAGGCCATCAGACCTTTATGGTCATCGGCCAACAGAAAGGCTACAACACCAAAACCCGTCAATACAGGAATTTCGGAATGGCCAGCCCGGAAGGTTACCGGAAAGCCCTTCGCTTGATGAAATCTGCTGAAAAATTTGGAATCCCGGTGATTAGTTTAATTGACACCCCGGGAGCATATCCCGGACTTGAAGCAGAAGAAAGAGGGCAAGGCGAAGCAATCGCGCGTAATATTTTTGAAATGACGCGATTGAAAACCCCCATCATCTGCGTCATTGTAGGCGAAGGCGCATCGGGTGGTGCCTTGGGAATCGGTGTGGGAGACCGCGTGTTTATGCTTGAAAACACTTGGTACTCCGTCATATCTCCGGAATCGTGCTCATCAATTCTTTGGCGTAGTTGGGAGTACAAAGAAACCGCTGCAGAAGCACTCAAACTTACTTCTATCGACATGAAAAAACTCAAACTCATCGATGGGATTATCAAAGAACCTTTGGGAGGTGCCCACAGCGATCGAGAAGCAGCATTCACCTGTGTCAGAGATACCATCCTACACGCTTATAAAGAACTTTCCGAACTGACAACCAGTCAATTAATCGGAGAAAGAATGAATAAATACCTTGCTATGGGTGTTTTTGCCGAATAATTTTTTTTTCATTGAGAATTATTCCGCATCCCTTTACAGGTGCGGATTTTTTTTGCTGTTAACAAAAACTTAAAACTTATAAACACTCATTTTTGAAAACTTATGTGTTGTGATACGCTCAGTTTTTTATAATTTCGAAACATGGAAAAAGCCAGACAAACAACTCAATTAACTACCACAAACAAGCCGATAATCTCTTTAGAAAAAGGAAAACTTCCACCACAAGCCATTGATTTAGAAGAAGCTGTGTTGGGAGCCATGATGATTGACAAAAAAGGCGTGAGCGAAGTAATCGACATACTCAGCCCGGATGCTTTCTACAAAGATGCGCACCGATACATATTTGAAGCTATCTACACACTTTTTCACGATAGTCAACCCATCGATTTGCTCACGGTTTCTAACCAACTCAAAAAAGATCAAAAACTTGACCTGACTGGTGGTGATTTTTATCTCATCCAACTGACACAAAAAGTTGCTTCCTCCGCACACATCGAGTTTCACGCTCGCATCATCTTACAAAAATACATCTTGCGAAGTTTGATACGCATCTCATCCGAAACCATCGAAGATTCGTATGACGACACGATAGATGTGTTTGATTTATTGGATAAGGCAGAAACCAAATTATTTGAAATCTCACAAAACAACATCAAAACTTCCACCGAAGTTGCCCAAAGTTTGATTTCGCAAGCAAAAAAACGAATCGAAGAAATTGCTAACAAAGACGGTCTCAGCGGTGTGCCAAGTGGTTTCGAAAAATTGGACAAACTCACTTCCGGCTGGCAACCTTCCGACCTCATTATCATCGCGGCCCGACCCGGAATGGGCAAAACAGCTTTTGTCCTTTCGATGGCGAGAAACATCGTGATAAACAACAATATCCCTGTGGCCGTTTTCTCTTTAGAAATGTCTTCGGTGCAATTGATAATGAGGCTTATTTCGTCTGAAACCGGGCTTTCCTCAGAAAAATTGCGTACCGGCAGATTGGAAACCCACGAGTGGGAACAGCTCAATGTGAAAGTCAAGAAACTCGAAACTGCACCCCTCTATATTGACGATTCAGCTTCCCTGTCTATTTTTGATTTGCGTGCCAAAGCCCGAAGAATGGTTTCTCAGTATGGTATCAAAATTATCATCATCGACTATTTGCAACTGATGACCGCCGGATCGTCACAAAAAGGAGGCGGAAACCGCGAGCAAGAAATTTCGTCTATCTCCCGAAATTTAAAGGCTTTGGCTAAGGAGTTAGACATTCCGGTAATCGCGCTTTCCCAGCTATCGCGTGCCGTAGAAACCCGTTCGGGCGGCAGCAAAAGACCCTTGCTTTCAGATTTGAGAGAATCCGGAGCCATCGAGCAGGATGCAGATATCGTTTCATTCATTTATCGTCCCGAATACTACAAATTAGACACTTGGGACGACGAACAAGCCTCTCCAACGCAAGGACAGGCAGATTTTATTGTTGCAAAACACAGAAACGGAGCCACCGACAATATCCGGTTACGGTTTATTGATAAGTTGGGTAAATTCGAGAACCTTGAAGACTTCGAATCGCCACATGAGTTCGAATCTAAAATGAACAACGAATTAGACCAACTCCGCGCATCTTTCAAAAAAGGAAACCCTTTTGAAGACAATCGTTACGAATCCAATAATTCCCAAAACGACGACGACGTGCCGTTTTGATTATTTTAGTTAAATTGTCATTTGCCAAATCCCTATCTTTGTCTAAACAAATCGAACGACATGTTTCAAATAACCGATACCTTGTTGATGGTTCGTCCGGCAAACTTCCGGATGAACGAGCAAACCGCCGTCAACAATTTTTTTCAAGCCAAACTTCCGTTTTCACCCGAACAAGTGAATGCACAAGCCCAGTTGGAGTTTGATAATTTTGTGAAAAAACTGCGTTCTGTCGGTGTGCAAGTCATCGTGATAGAAGATACAACAAGCCCCGATACACCAGATGCTTTGTTTCCCAACAATTGGATTTCGTTTCATGCCAACGGTGATGTTGCACTCTATCCAATGTTTGCCGAAAACAGACGGTTGGAAAGACGTGATGACATACTCGAACGCTTGGAAAGTGAAGGCTTCACTATTGAAAACATAGTAGATTACACCTCTGCAGAAGAAGCACAAATCTATTTGGAAGGAACGGGTAGTTTGGTGCTTGACCGCGTGCATCACAAAGCCTACTGTGCACTGTCGCCCCGAGCAGACGAAGATTTAGTCATCGAGTTTTGCGAAGATTTTGAATACACGCCGGTAATATTTACAGCGTATCAAACCGTTGACGGGCAACGGCTTCAAATCTACCACACAAACGTGATGATGGCATTGGCAGAAACCTTCGCGGTGATTTGTTTGGACAGCATCGATGACAAAAGTGAACGTAAAAATGTTGTCAAACATTTGAAAGGGGACGGCAAAGAAATCATCGAAATAACCGAAAAACAGATGGAAAACTTCGCCGGAAACATGTTGCAAGTGAAAAGCAAAAATGGCATTCCTTTTATGGTGATGAGCGAGGCCGCATTTCAATGCCTGAACCAAAATCAGGTAAATGCCATACGCAAACATTGCGAAATTCTTTATTCATCGCTCAACACCATCGAAAAATGTGGAGGCGGAAGTGCACGCTGCATGATGGCAGAAGTTTTCCTGCCTAAATAACAATAAACATCACATCATCTATCGCTGTGGATTTAATTTTCGCCGCTAAGTTTTTTAGCCCAATTCAAACTTTGCAACCAGCTTTTTTGAAAATTCAAAAAATACCGGATGGGGTTTTTAATCTTTTGGAGTTTATAAAACTTAAAAAACAACATCGTTTTGTATCCGTTTAATTGCGAAGTACTGTAATATAATAGCCTAAAAAGCATCACCGTAGGTGATGGTTTTGGCGGAATCGTTTCCTGTTGCCAAGGCAGAACCGGTTTGATTCTACACCCGCCTACCGGAGCTTTCAGGTGAAGTATTTCCGGTTTCGGTAAAAATATCACATCAAAACCCTTGTTGCGCAGTTGCATGCCAAAATCGGTGTCTTCGCCATAACCGTGTTCAAACGATTTAGAAAAAAAAACATCTTCTAAACAAGAACTTTTAACGACACTACAACCCGATCCGAAAGTTTGCCATTGTATGTGTTTTTTAATAATTGCTTGTTCATTTTTTTGCAAACAATTGATTGTAAACACTTCTTGCCCGTATTTACTGATTTGTAAAAAAACATCACGTATAAAATCCGGCCCAAAACGGATGTCATCATCTGCCAAAAACACCCATTCGGAGGTCACTTCTTTCAAAGCCAAATTGCGCGCGTTGCAAGCTCCCGTTTGATGGATAAAATGGTGTTTGATTTGGAAAGGCCAAGATTCACTTACCAAAAAGTCAAGTTCAGATGTACTTTCGGGCTCAGGATTTTGTTCTACGATGATCACTTTTTCGGGCAAGTGCGTTTGGGCAGCCAAGTCTTTCAGTACATCGTATAAATACTTTTCCCGCCCGATGGTTGGGATAACCACATCGATGGTTTTTCGGTGAACAACTTTCGAGGAAGATTGGACGCTGATGCCATCTAAAATATTTGGCGTTAACTTTCTTTTCCGATAAAATAAAGCCGAAAAAAATGCAGCGAACGGAAACCGTCTTTCATACAGCATCAAATTGAACAGCAGTAAAAACACCCATCGTGGTTTGTAGTGCTGTTTGACAAAGCGGAAAAGTTGTTCTGTGCTTGTTTGTTTGACTACCTGGTTCGACCTATTTTTAATGAGCAATTTCGGTTCGGAATAGCACAATAAACCCTGAGCCATGGCTATTTTACTGAGGGAATGCAGAAAATAATCGAAGTTGCGGCCCAAAACCAACTCGCTTTCCAAAGCCACCAAAACACTCGCATGCACTCCGCCAACCAAACTGCTCATGCGCCAAGTCGGGTAACGCACATTTTTGTTGATTTTTATAAAGGGAGAGTCCTCTACATAACCAATGGCATCAGGCAAAAAATCTGTTTCGCCCGGGTTGAAAGAAGCCATGATTTTGCGGTGGTGAAAAATTGTTTCAATTGCAGAAATATTCAAATATTTTTTTAAACCGGCATGACACCAAACCAAAAATTCATCCGGATGTTGATTTGCCACAGTCAATAAAGCATCTGCAATCGACTGTCTTTCAAGTTTTTTGTTGCAAGAAAGGCCTTCGGCATTTCCGTTTTGATGAAATATGAGTATCATTTTTGTGTTTCGTTTGCAATGCAAAACCGATTTGTCAAAACTAAAGAAGATAATTTGTTTTAACTAAATTTTCAGGATTTAAAATTTTGGGGAAGGATGTTTGATTCTGCTTAGGTTTGCGTGCATCCTGACTAACATATTTATAAGTATGTGATATTCAATACTTTTAAATTTCCATTTTTAACACTCTTTTACCTTTCCTTTCCTTTGCTTTACGTTTGCCTAGTCAATGCTTCGGTAAAGGGGGGGATTGAGTCCAATCGAGTCACGCAAGGGAATTTCACCCCTACGTTCTCACCGAACCGTGCTTGAAAGTCTCCCTTCACACGGCTCTTCATGTTAATAAATCACTCAAAATTAAATAATTTCAAGGATGAACCAATAAAAAATCATAAATGATTTTTTATTTGCGTTGTTGATACTTGGCGTCTTTGCGTGACACTCCCGAAAAGTCCACGAAAAGTCGGGGGCAGGCTGGGACAAGTTATTGGGAGTGGCAAAAAAAGTATTGATATTCAATAAATTAAAATTAGTTAAATAGGCGTAATCAATCATCTCTTTTTGGTTGTAAATTAATGTTAAGTTTCACAAGGTTGTTCCCATTTTTCTTTGTTGGTCACCACAGGATAGTTTCCTAATCATACTGCACAAAGTGGTTTAGTGGCTACTCCTGAAAGTCGCCACTGAGAGACCTTCTCTCATCTGTTAAAAAGCATCAACAATCTGTTGGTTGTTGTTCAACGTAGGAAGCTACACGCAGGGGCGGATTGCGGGCGATTTCCTGTCAAGCCGAAAAGTAGCCCGAGCGGAAAGATGCCCACCGAAAACCACTGCTACAGCACTTGACGGGTAGCTGATGTTGAACTAAACCTACGGTAGCAGTTACGCAAAAATTAGTACTTTTCAAAAATATCTAAAAAATGTAATAAAATGACAAAAAAAGGGAATATCCAAGAAGGAAGATTTTATTTTTTTCACAGTCAATTCATTACAGATCTAAATGATTTCTTATTCCATATTGGCTTCAATTCACTATTTTTGATGAACTATTCTTTTAAAGAACATCAGATCAATTTTTTTTATGAAATACTTTCCCATCAATCCCCGACTTTTTATCAAAAACAGAAAAAATTTCATGGCTGCCATGAAACTCAAATCGGTGGCCGTATTCAATTCCAACGATATCTACCCAATTAGTGCAGACGGGATGATGCCTTTTGAGCAACACCGCGATTTGTTTTACCTTTCCGGAGCCGATCAGGAAGAAACCATTTTGGTTTTGTGTCCGGATGCGAACAATCCAAAACATCGCGAAATCCTTTTTGTGCGCGAAACCAACGACCACATCGCAGTTTGGGAGGGTGAAAAATTGAACAAAAAGCAAGCGACTGAAGTTTCGGGCATAGAAACGGTTTATTGGGTTGGCCAATTCGATAAAATCTTGTTTGAACTGATGACCGAAACCGACACCATCTATTTCAACACCAACGAGCATTACCGCCAAGCGGTCGAAACAGAAACCCGCGAAGACCGGTTTATCAAAAAATGCAAAGAAAAATATCCGGCGCATCAGGTAGTCAAGAGCAATCCGATTTTGCAAAGGCTGCGTTCGGTCAAAGATTCCATTGAGGTCGAACTCATTCAGCAGGCATGCAACATCACCGAAAAAGGTTTCCGCCGCATCCTGCCCTTTGTCAAACCCGGTGTTTGGGAATATGAAATCGAAGCAGAGTTCTTACACGAATTTGTCCGCAACCGTTCCAAAGGTTTTGCCTACACGCCCATCATTGCTTCGGGGAACAATGCCAACGTGTTGCATTACATTCAAAACAACCAGCCTTGCAAAACCGGCGATTTATTGCTGCTCGATGTGGCGGCAGAATACGCCAACTACAGCAGCGACATGACCCGGACTATCCCTGTTTCGGGCAAATTTTCTAAAAGACAAGCAGAAGTTTATCGCGCAGTTTTGAAAGTCAAAAATGAAGCCACCCAATTGCTCGTGCCGGGTGCTTTTTGGAAAGAATACCACGTGGAAGTGGGCAAATTGATGACCTCGGCGCTCATCGACTTAAAACTGCTCGACAAAAAAGATGTGGCAAACGAAAACCCCGATTGGCCGGCTTACAAAAAATATTTTATGCACGGTACTTCGCACCACATGGGTCTCAACACCCACGATTACGGTTTGCTCAACGAACCCATCGTTGCCGGAATGGTTTTCACAGTCGAACCCGGTATTTACCTACCCGCTGAAGGATTCGGCATCCGCTTGGAAGACAATGTGGTGGTGCAAGCTAAGGGTGCACCTTTTAACCTGATGCAAAACATCCCGATTGAAATTGAAGAAATCGAAGCGTTGATGCCGTAGGTTTTCAGGATATTTTTTTTGAGAAATTCAACAAATATAGATTGCAGAGCCTTTCCTTAAACTGTTTTTCTATGTGCAAATATGAA
>PFUR01000087.1:5667-29101 GCA_002790195.1 Flavobacteriales bacterium CG_4_9_14_3_um_filter_40_17 | reverse complement strand
CCAAATAAAAGCACCGCGTTTCATTTCGCTCAATTGGTTTAGCAGAAATAATCGTTGCAACGAATCCTGTTTGTACAAACGCAGACAGGATATTTGTTTAAATTTCATTTTGTTTTTAAAAAAGTGTCATTTGTTTGCTCTAAGCTTAACAAGCCTATTGGAAAGATTATTTATCTTAGCAGCATTAAAATTATATTTTTTTTTCACCTTGCAAAATGCCAACCAAATCCATGAAAACACTTTATCTCATCAGGCATGCAAAATCAACTTGGGATTATCCGGTTGCAGATCAAGACAGGCCATTGTTTACACGTGGTGTCAATGATGCGCATTTGATCTCGAAGCACATCGGGCAATTAGGCGTGAATCCGCAAAAAATCATATCAAGTACCGCCATCCGAGCGTTGCACACGGCACTTATTTTTGCTAAAAACCTTCATTATCCGCTCAACAACATCGACATCAATCCAGACTTGTATGATTTTTATGGAAATCAACTATTGGAAGTGATTAAGAATGCGGACGACTCCATCGACAGGCTGATGCTTTTCTGCCATAACAACGCAGCCACTTCGGTCGTGAACAGTCTGGGAAACAAGCCGGTAGTCAATATGAGTACCTGCGGGTTTGTGTCCATAGAGTTTGACATCCTGCATTGGAGTGAAGTAAAAAAAGGAAATACAACCTTGTTTTTAAAACCCAAACAATTATTATTGACATGACAGAGAATCGGTACATCAACCGCGAACTCAGTTGGTTGCAATTCAATGCACGGGTATTGCAAGAAGCTGCAGACAGCAACATCCCGCTGATAGAACGTCTTCGGTTTATCGGAATTTTTTCGAACAATCTGGATGAATTTTTTATGGTGCGTTATGCTACCTTGAAACGCATTGCGATGGCTGGGCAAAAAGCAAAACACATCATGCTCGATTATACCGCGCAGGAATTGATGGATGAGATAACCAACATCGTTATCAAACAACAGGCTGAGAGTTTACGCATTTTAGATGAAATTCAGAGAGGGCTTAAAAAAGAAAATATCTATATCCTTGGCGAAGCCGACATTTCGCCCACCCAACAAGAATTTGTCAAAAATTACTTTATCAACGAAGTAAGCCCGGCTTTGGTGACCATTATCCTCAATGATTTGGAAGAGCTCCACATCATGAGTGACAATGCGGCTTATTTGGCCGTACGCATGGTGATGAAACCGGAAAAAAGCCCTTCTTCAATCAAACAATTATTCAAACCTAAAAAACGTGATTATAAATACGCATTGATTGAGATTCCAAAATCCATCAATCGGTTTGTCGTATTGCCCGATGAAGGCGAGAAAAAATACATCATTATTTTGGATGATTTGATTAGAAACTGTTTACAAAGCATATTCAATATTTTTAGTTTTGAATCGATTACAGCCCACATGATTAAGATTACCCGTGATGCGGAATTAGACATCGATAATGATTTGAGTAAAAGTTTTATCGAAAAACTTTCTGCCAGCGTGAAGGGTCGTCAAGTGAGTGAGCCGGTTCGGTTTATTTACGATAGCGAGATCGAAAAAGACACACTTGCTTTTTTACTTAAAAAACTTAAAATTGACCATACCGACAGCGTTATTCCGGGAGGGAAATACCACAACCGGCGTGATTATATGAGTTTTCCAAGCCTCAACCGAACCGATTTGCAATACAATGTTTACCCGCCATTGCCTATCTTAGGGCTTGATTTGCAAGGAAGCATCATCAATAAAATCAATGAAAAAGACTACTTGCTCTATGCACCTTTTCATACCTTTTCATACCTGATAAAATTCTTACGGGAAGCGGCTCTCGACCCAAAAGTCAAAACCATCAAAATTACGTTGTATCGATTGGCAAAAGTATCGCAAATAGCATCTTCACTCATCAATGCGGCTAAAAACGGCAAAAAGGTAACCGTGCAAATCGAACTTCAAGCACGTTTTGACGAAGCCAACAACATCAAATACGCAGAAAAATTTCAAACAGAGGGCATCAAACTTATTTTTGGCATCCCCGGGCTGAAAGTACACAGCAAAATTTGTGTCATAGAAAGAGAAGAAGCCGAAGGTGTCAGGCGTTACGGATTGATTAGTACGGGAAATTTCAACGAAACAACCGCAAAAATTTACACTGATTACACGCTTTTTACGGCAAATCAATCCATCTTGAAAGAGGTAAACAAAGTGTTTGATTTCTTAGAAAGCAGTTATCGTGTAAACCGATACAAACACCTCATCGTTTCGCCTCATTATACCCGCAACAAGTTTTTCAAACTGATTGATCAGGAAATTGCACATGCCAAAGCCGGAAAACATGCCTATATCAACATAAAAATTAACAGCATCACAGACATTAAATCTATTGACAAACTCTATGAAGCAAGTTGTGCCGGAGTGAAAATCCAAATGATTGTCCGTGGTATTTGCTGTTTGGTCCCAGGTGTTAAGGGCATGAGCGAAAACATCGAAATAATCAGCATAGTCGGTAAATATTTGGAACATACACGCCTATTTATTTTTTGTAACAACCACCATCCCAAAGTTTTTATTTCATCGGCCGATTGGATGGAAAGAAACCTAGACACCCGTGTTGAAGTTGGATGTCCGATATACGATGAAGACATTAAAAACGAATTGATTGATTCATTTCATATTGGATGGTCAGACAATGTGAAAGCACGTGTCATTTCGGAAAAACAAGACAATGCATACCGAGTCAATGATTTGCCAAAAGTGCGAGCACAGTTTGCAATGTACGATTACTATTTAGAAAAAATGTCGAACCACTAAAACTGAAATTCATTGAACATTAGGAAATTTGCCGCGATTGATGTAGGTTCTAATGCCGTCAGGCTACTTGTTGCAAACATCTTGGAAATGGAAGGAAGAGAACCACAATTTCGAAAAAATGCATTGGTACGTGTCCCGGTTCGTTTAGGTTCCGATTCCTTTACGGTTGGGGAAATATCCAAAGCAAACATCATTCGCATGGCAGACACGATGAAGGCTTTCAAGCTGTTAATGAAAACACACGGAGTCGAAAAATACATGGCTTGTGCTACTTCTGCTATGCGTGAAGCTGCCAACGGCAGTGAAGTGGTTGAGATTATCGCGCAAAAGTCAGGTATCGAAATTCAAATTATTGATGGAAGGACAGAAGCCACCATCATTGCCAACACCGACCTTCAGAATTTCATCGATTCGTCCAAAAATTACCTCTACGTCGATGTAGGCGGCGGCAGCACGGAATTCACCATTTTTTCCCAAGGGAAAATTTTAGTATCCCACTCTTTTCGGATGGGAACAGTCCGGATGATCAACCACAAAATCGAAGAATCGGATTGGGACGAAATGAAAAAATGGCTACGAAGATACACCAAGGATTTTCACAAAATAGAGATTATCGGATCGGGCGGAAACATCAACAAACTTTTCAAAATGTCGGGTGTATCTATTGGTAAACCACTGACCTACATATACTTGAATGCAGAATACGAACGCCTCATCAAAATGAGTTTTGAGGACCGGATTGCCAATCTCAACATGAACCCGGATCGCGCGGATGTGATTATCCCCGCGGCGAGAATTTTCCTATTTGCTGCCAAATGGAGCGGAGCCACAGACATCCATGTCCCCAAAATCGGTTTGGCAGATGGGTTGATTAAAGCGATGTATAAAGGATTAATCTGATTGATTATTGTCTATCTTAAATCCTCAATCCTCCCAAATCACTAATACCCCATCGCTGTATTGTCGCCACGCGGGTCGGCTCCCCCTTCGAGCGTACCATTTGGCAAAACCAAGATGGCGTTTACTTGTCCTATCACGGGTGAATTTTTTTCTTCGATGAGATAACCTTTATCTTTTAAACTTTTGATTAAGCCGGGCGAAAAAGCACGGGGTTCAAACCGCACCACATCCGGCAGCCACTGGTGATGAAAGCGTGGCGCGTTTACTGCTTCCTGCATACCCATTTGAAAATCAATCACATTCAATATAGTTTGATAGACCGAAGTGATAATAGTCGAGCCGCCGGGTGTCCCGACTACCATGGCCAATTTACCATCTTTTGACACCAAAGTAGGAGTCATCGAACTGAGCATGCGCTTGCCCGGGGCGATGCTGTTGGCTTCGTTTCCAATCAATCCGTATAGGTTGGCGACACCCGGTTTTGCGCTAAAGTCATCCATTTCGTTGTTGAGAAAAAATCCGGCACCTTCCACCATCACTTTCGACCCGAAATAGCTGTTGAGCGTCGTGGTGACAGAAACGGCATTGCCTATCGCATCGACGATGGAGTAGTGGGTGGTTTCTGTACTTTCACCATCCCAAACAAATTTTTCAGGCTTGATATCGGACGATTTCCCGGCTTTGTCAAAACTGAAATTTTTCATGCGGTGCTTCAAGTACGCATCAGCCAAAAGTGAATCGGCCGGAATGCTGACAAAATCGGGGTCGCCTAAATATTCTGAACGGTCGGCATATGTTCTGCGCTCAGCTTCCACCATTACTTGGATACTTTTTGAATCAAGAAAACCATATTTTGCCAACGCAAATGGCTCTGTCATTTTCATCATTTGTGCCAGCGCAATTCCGCCACTTGAAGGTGGATTCATCGAAGTAATCTGATACCCGCGATAATTAAATTGGATGACAGGTCGCCACTGAGCTTCATATGTTTTTAAATCTTCAAGGGTAATTAATCCGCCTTTTTTCTTCATTTCCGCGATGATCAGTCTGGCTGTTGTGCCTTCATAGAAACCAGCTCTGCCCGAATCGCGTACACGCTCTAATGTTTTGGCTAAATCGGGACGAAAAATGGTGTCGTTGGTATGCCAAATAGAATCGGTATGGTATTCTGTCTTGAAGTCGTTCTGTTTTTTGAAGATTTCTTGAAATTGATTGAGTGTTTGCGCTGCTTTTTCCGTCAGGATGTAGCCGTTTTTACACACATCGATGGCGGGTTGGACTAACTCGGTAAAAGGAAGCTTCCCGAATTTTTGATGGACGCGTACCAAGGCATCGATGATACCCGGCACACCAACGGAAAAAATACCTTCCGAACTTTTTCCCGGAATGACATTGCCCGATTCGTCCAAATACATGTTGCGGTTTGCTGCCAAGGGAGCTTTTTCGCGGTAATCAATCGAGCCGGTTTGCCCGTCTTTCAATCGATACACCATAAAACCACCACCACCGATGTTGCCCGCTTGCGGATAGACTACCGCTAGAGCCAATTCGGTTGCGACCATCGCATCAAACGCATTTCCACCTTTTTTTAGGATTTCCATCCCAATCTTTGAAGCAACAGGCTGGGCAGCTACCACCATCGCATTTTGGGCGATGACACCCCTTTTGACTTCCCTGTCCGGTTCGGTTTTTTGACAAGCTGATAAAAAGAATAGCAAAAGTAAGGAGAACAAATATTTTGACATATTTTGATTTTATTTTAAAGTACTAATATACAAGTTTTGATTTATATCGATATTATTTTTTCATGAACGAAAGCCTGTACTTCTTCAAAAAAAACTTCAAACTCGGATTCGTATTCTTTTTCGTATTGTTTGAAAATTTCAATCCCGCTTACTAAATCAACTTTGTGCCGAATGCGATAGTTCATTTGGTAGAGAATAAACGCCAATCCCTCCAATGTAGCATATTGCACCAACCAATTTTCTCTTTTTAAATGTGGCATCATGCGCAAAATTTTGTCGGGTAAAATAGCAATGTTTTTTTCTAACAGCCGATAAAAATTTTCTGCGTAAACGTCTAAGGGGATTTTGGAATACCGATGCCAGTTTTTAGCCAATAAATGGTCGTAAAACATGTCCATCAATACCAAATGATAGTGTCTAAACGTTGGAAAAAGTCGATCGGCACCTTGTTTCACAAGTGGATGGGTGTCCATAAAAAAATCGATGGAACGATGAATCACTATCCCCTTTCGAATGCCTTCACCATATTTTGCATAGCTTTTGCCTTTCACACTGTCTGCAATAAAATTTCCAATGGCAATCGCTTCGTTGTCCTCAGAAAGATAGATGTGTGCTAGAAAATTCATTTTTTTAAAATTGAATTGAGTTAAAAACGCGAAGCCTCGTATATTTGTTAAAAATAAACAAAAGAATGACACTTATCAAATCTATATCTGGAATCAGGGGGACTATTGGAGGAAAACCGGGTGATAATTTGACGCCGCTCGATGCGGTAAAGTTTGCATCGGCCTATGGGACTTGGTTGAAAGAGAATACGCCCGATGGCAAAAGAAAAGTTGTGATTGGCCGCGATGCCCGTATTTCGGGTGAAATGATTCAAAACTTGGTCGTAAATACCCTTGTCGGGTTGGGAATAGATGTGGTTGACCTCGGGCTTTCCACCACGCCAACCGTCGAAATAGCCGTTCCGCTCGAACAAGCGCAAGGTGGTATCATTCTTACGGCCAGCCACAATCCGAAACAGTGGAACGCCTTGAAACTCCTCGATCAAAATGGCGAATTTCTCGGGTACAAAGCCGGAAAACGCATACTCGAACTCGCCGAAAACAACGCCTTCGACTATGCGGAAGTAGATGATTTGGGAAAAATCATCCACATTGACGACTACATCGACAGGCATATTGAGGCGGTACTTGCGTTGCCTTTGGTCAACGTTGATTTAATCAAAAAACAAAAATTTAAAGTCGTGGTCGATGCGGTAAATTCTACCGGCGGGATTGCCATTCCGAAACTGTTGCAAAAATTGGGTGTGGAAGTGGTGAAATTGTATTGCGAACCGAACGGGCATTTCCCGCACAATCCGGAGCCACTCAAAGAACATCTTTGGGAAATTGCGGTAAAAGTGGTTGCTGAGAAAGCCGATTTGGGCATCGTGGTTGACCCGGATGTGGATCGGCTTGCTTTTATTTCCGAAAACGGTGATATGTTTGGGGAAGAATACACCTTGGTGGCTTGTGCGGATTATGTTTTGGGCAAAATACATGGCGATACGGTTTCCAATTTATCTTCTTCAAGGGCTTTGTGCGATGTAACAATTCGTCATTCAGGAAGCTACCAAGCAAGTGCGGTGGGAGAAGTAAACGTGGTTGCCTTGATGAAGCAAAACAACGCCGTCATAGGCGGGGAAGGTAACGGAGGCATTATCTATCCGGAACTTCATTACGGCCGGGATGCTCTGGTTGGTGTGGGTTTATTTTTGTCCTTATTAGCCGAAAAGCAGTTGAAAGCAAGCGAACTTCGCGCGGGTTACCCGGTTTATTTCATGAGCAAAAACAAAGTTGAACTGACTCCGCAAATCGATGTGGACAAAGTGATTGGCGAAATTCAAAAACGGTATCAACACGAAATGTACACCGATATTGACGGGCTCAAAATAGATTTTGAAAAAGAATGGGTTCATTTGCGCAAATCGAACACCGAGCCGATTATCCGGATTTATACGGAAAGCGGTTCGCAGGCAAATGCCGATGCTTTGGCAGAACGGTTTCTGAAGGAATTGTCGGAGGCAGCGGGGATTTGATATGGTTGTGCAACTTGTCGCTTCTCGTTAAAAACTCAAAAATCAACACTTAACACTTAACACTTAACACGTTTCACTATTCCCGTTCCCCAAAAATCTTACTCCCGATGCGCACCATGTTGCTGCCTGATTGAATGGCAAGTGCATAATCTTGGCTCATTCCCATGGAAAGGACTGTTGGTTTAAAGTTTGCTGTTTCCGAATTTTTCAGCATATCAAAATAGGATTTTAAAAAACCGAATTCTTGTTTGATTTGCGTCTGGTCGCTTGTGAAAGTCGCCATGCCCATCAGTCCGACTACGCGAATGTTTTGAAGACTTCGGAAAGTTTCGCTTTTAAGCAAGTTTGAGGCATCGGTAGTTGAAAGCCCGAATTTGGTATCTTCTTCCGCTATTTTTATTTGTAGCAAACAATCGATCACCCGATGGTATTTTTTTGCCTGATTGTCTATTTCCTGAAGCAACTTCAAACTGTCAACCCCGTGAATGAGCGAAACAAATTCAGCCATGTATTTGACTTTGTTCGATTGCACATGGCCAATCATGTGCCAACTTATGTCCTTGGGCAATTGTGCCCATTTTTCGGCCATTTCCTGGATTTTGTTTTCCCCAAACTCGCGTTGCCCCGCACCGTAAGCGTCTTTTAAATCGGCCGCCGGTTTTGTTTTTGAAACGGCGATTAAGCTCACATTTTTGGGAAGCTCTTTTTTCAGTTGTTGGATGTTTTCAGGGATCGACATTTTTGGGAGCGTTAAAATTCATAAATCGTCAAGGCAGAACGAAGCTTAGGTTCGATGTAAGTGCTTTTGGGCGGCATCGAAAGATTTGCTTCTGCGATGGCCTTAAGTTGGTTGATGTGAACCGGAAACAGACCAAAACTTACCCGGAAGTTGCCGCTGTCAATCATTTTTTTCATGTTAGACAGACTGTCCGAACCGTGAATATAGCTTATTCTTCGGTCGTTGCGCAAATCGGTTATTCCCAAAATAGGGTAGAGTATTTTTTCAAAAAGTATTTGCGTATCTAAACTTTCCAACGGATTTTTAAAGGATTGTTGTTTTTCCAAAAGGCTCAAACGATAAAAGACACCGTCCAAATACATACTGAATTCATGCGATTGGGCTGCTTTATAAATTTGGCCAACTTGCGGATGTATGTCAAAATTAGCAGCAAGTTGATGCAAAAAAGCTTCTTTGGAAAGCCCGTTGAGGTCTTTAACTATGCGGTTGTATTCATAGATTTTTAACTGCGATTCGGGAATAAGCAAGCTCATAAAAAAATTGTAAGCCTCGTTTCCACGGTGTTTCGGGTTGGTAGATTTTTTGTCTTGAGCCAACAAATAAGATGACGCCGAACGGTGATGTCCATCGGCGATATAGAGTGTTTCTACTCTTTCAAAGAGACGAACAATCGTTTCTATTTCCGGTTCTTTGATTAACCAGAGCTTGTGGCGGTCACCATTTGGTGTATGGAAGTTGTAATCGGGTTGCGTGGATTGTATTTCTGAGGCCAACCCATTCAATTCTTTTTGATCGGGATAGGTAAGTAAGACCGGATCGGCACTAAAACCAACCACTTGGAGGTAGTTTTTAAAAAGATTTTCCCGGTACGAGATGGTGTCTTCGTGTTTTTTTATTCGGTTGTTTTCATAATCTTCAGCCGATGTACCGGCTATAAACCCGCAATAAACATCATTTTTTTGGGTTAATTCATACAGGTATAAACAAGGAGTTTCGTCTTGAATCAGGATGTGTTTTGCTTTAAATTCCTCGTATTTTTTTTGAATAAAAGTAAATCTTACCGCGAGGGGTTTATCTCGATGAAGCGTACTTTGGTGGATGATATTTAAAAAAGATATCGGATTTGATTTCAACGCATGCATCAATTCTTCCGGTGAATAATCTTCATATGAACGCGAACTAAAACGGCTCGCTTTGTCTGCTACCGGACGTACAGCCCTAAATGGAACTATTTGTGCCATAAGTTTTTAAAGATTATTTAAGAGAAACGAGTGGCTGCTTTTTCAGCTTTTTTTGATTTGGAATAATCGTAAAACCCTTCTCCTGATTTGACACCCAGCTTTCCCGCTGCCACCATGTTGGTCAACAAAGGGCAAGGTGCATATTTTGGGTTTTTGAATCCGTCGTGCAAAACGTTCAAAATAGAAAGGCAAATGTCCAAACCGATAAAATCAGCCAATTGCAAGGGACCCATCGGATGCGCCATGCCTAGTTTCATCACTTCGTCTATTTGGCGGACACCTGCTACGCCATTGTATAAAGTTTCAATAGCCTCATTGATCATCGGCATCAGAATGCGGTTCGAAACAAATCCGGGGTAGTCATTGGCTTCCACGGGAATTTTGTCCAATTTGACGGATAATTCGACGATTTGTCGGTTGACGGTATCTGAAGTATTGTAACCGCGGATGATTTCGACCAATTTCATCAACGGCACCGGATTCATAAAATGCATGCCGATGACTTTTTCGGAACGCTTGGTTTGCGCCGCAATTTTGGTAATGGAAATGGAGGAAGTATTAGTGGCAAGAATCGTCTCGGGCGGGCAAAAAACATCGAGTTGTTGAAATATTTTTGACTTAATCGCAAAATCTTCGCTGGCAGCTTCTATTACCAAATCGACTTGTCCAACACCCTGTTTTAGGTTGGTAAACGTTTTGATGTTTTGGAGCGTTGCTTGTTTTTTTACTTCGTTGATGGTTTCTTTGGCGACCAACCGATCTAAATTTTTCTGAATGATGTCTAAACCCTTTTGAAGCGAATCTTCGGAAATGTCAATCAAATTTACCGAAAAGCCGTATTGTGCAAAAGTATGTGCGATGCCGTTTCCCATGGTTCCGGATCCTATGACTGCGATGTGTTTCATTATTTGTTGCTGTTTACTAGTTTCTGATTTCTGTTCTACGTTTCAGCTGCCCTCCTGAGTTTTGGGTCTGGTTTCTAATAAAATCCTTACTTTTCCAATTGTCTATTGCCTATTTCTCTTCTTCACAACTTCGTGAAATTTGCATTAAAACAATCCATGATTTGCAAAGCTACACGCAAAGCTTCTGTACCATTTTCCAAAGAAACGATGGGTGCGGAGTTGTTTTGGATGCCTTCTGCAAAGGTGTTGAGTTCTTCCAAAATGGCATTGTTTGCCACAACTGAGGGATTGTCAAAGTAAATTTGTTTTTTAACACCTTCCGCGTTCTGTAAAATCAGGGCGAAATCATCCGGGTTTTTGGGTGCGTTTTTCATTTTTACCACTTCGCAGTTTTTTTCCAAAAAGTCAACCGAGATGTAGGCATCGCGTTGGAAAAACCTAGATTTTCGCATGTTTTTCAAGGATATGCGGCTGGCGGTAAGATTGGCTACACAACCGTTTTCAAACTCGATGCGGGCATTGGCTATGTCCGGTGTTTCACTGATGACAGCCACACCGCTGGCGTGTATGCTTTTTACTTTTGAATTGACGACACTCAAAATAACGTCGATGTCGTGAATCATCAAATCTAGGACGACCGGAACATCAGTGCCTCGCGGGTTGAATTCCGCCAAACGGTGCGCCTCGATAAACATGGGGTTTTCGATTTTCTCTTTGACTGCGATAAAGGCAGGGTTGAATCTTTCAACATGGCCGACTTGACCCTTCACTCCTTTGGATTTGGCTAATTGGATAATTGTTTCGGCTTCAGCAACCGTTTTGGCAATGGGTTTTTCGATAAACACGTGTTTGCCTTTCTCAATAGACAGTTTTGCACAGTCAAAATGAGAAAGTGTGGGAGTTACTATATCCACCATATCCACCGCATCTACCAAAGCTTCGATGCTTACAAATCTTTTATAACCAAATTCTTTTGATACTTTTTCGGCATTTTTTTGATCTGGATCATAAAATCCAATCAGTTCATAATAAGGAGATTGATTGAGTAACTTTAGATGGATTTTTCCGAGATGCCCTGCACCTAATACACCAACTTTCAGCATGGTTATTTGTTTTAAACAAAAATAACATTTATTCTATATTTGTAAGCCTTAAAGCTCAACAATTCGCGATAAATTTCTTTTTTGAAGTTTTAAGGATTATCTTTAACAAGTTTAAATTATTACCGTGAAAGACACTTCCAAACATTTAGGAATGCGGCATCATTTGGCATTGTTACTCGAAGAAAAAGGCATCAAGGACAAGGTGGTTTTGGATGCCATCCGGAAAGTTCCAAGGCACTTGTTTCTCGATTCCGGGTTTGAGGCACATGCCTATCAAGACAAGGCATTTCCGATAGCAGCGGCACAAACTATTTCGCAACCTTATACAGTCGCTTTTCAATCTTCGTTATTGATGGCTAAGGCGGGTAGTAAGATACTCGAAATAGGAACAGGTTCGGGTTATCAAACGGCTGTGCTTTGTACGATGGGGCTGAAAGTGTATTCTATCGAAAGGCAATCGGAATTGTTTAAAAAGACGAAAATACTGTTGTCAAAATTGGGTTTTAATCCTAAATATCTGGCTTTTGGAGACGGTTACAAAGGATTGCCCGATTACGCACCCTTTGATGGGATTTTGGTGACGGCTGCCGCGCCCGAACTTCCGAAAGCATTGCTCGCACAGCTCAAAATAGGAGGGAAGATGGTTATTCCCGTGGGCGACGAAACCCAAGACATGATGTGTATTACGCGTAAAAGTGCAACTGATTTTGAAAAGAAATCTTTTGGTAAATTCAGGTTTGTACCGATGCTCGCGAATAAGAATTAGGATTTGGGAGTGCGATAAATAGTCAACGGAAAAAGTTTTAAGTTTTTCGTTAATCCACAATCCTCAATCAAAAATCGTAAATCAAAACTTTTTTTCCCGCTTAACTCTTTTGCCCCATCATCATTAGGTAGGCTTTTAGGAATTCGTCGATATCACCGTTCATGATGCCTTCCACATCAGAAGATTCATAGGAAGTGCGGACATCCTTCACTAATTTATATGGGTGCATCACATAGTTTCGGATTTGCGAACCCCATTCAATTTTCATTTTGCCCGCTTCGATGTCGTTGCGTTGGGCTTGTTGTTTTTTTAATTCAATTTCATACAACTGCGATTTGAGCATTTGCATGGCGCGTTGCCTATTGTCTTGCTGCGAACGGGTCTCTGAACAGGATATTTGGATTCCGGTGGGTTTGTGGGTCAACTGTACTTTGGTTTCTACTTTGTTGACGTTTTGGCCTCCGGCACCACTCGATCGGGAAGTGATGATTTCCACATCGGCCGGATTGATTTCTATCTCGATGGTGTCGTCAACCAACGGATAGACATAGACCGATACGAAGGAAGTATGGCGTTTGGCGTTGCTATCAAAAGGTGAAATGCGCACCAATCGATGCACGCCGTTTTCACCTTTCAGGAAACCAAAGGCATAATCGCCTTCAAATTCAAGGGTAACGGTTTTGATACCTGCCACATCGCCTTCTTGCAAGTTGAGTTCGCGCACTTTGTAATTTTGCTTTTCAGCCCACATTACATACATTCGCATGAGCATCTGCGCCCAATCGCAACTTTCGGTGCCACCGGCTCCGGCTGTGATTTGTATTACCGCGCTGAGTGAATCGCCTTCTTCCGAAAGCATGTTTTTAAATTCGAGGCTTTCTAAAAAGCGAAGTGTTTTGGCATATAAGGCTTCCAATTCCTCACCAACCAGCTCACCCGATTTAAAAAATTCATGTGTCATTTCGAGTTCTTCGGCCATTTCAGCCAAAAGGTAATAATCACCTACCCATCTTTTTTTGATGCGCAGCGATTGCATGACAAGTTCGGCCTCTTTCGGGTTGTTCCAAAAATTTGGGTCGAAGGTTTTTTCCTCTTCGTTGGCTATTTCTATTTCCTTGGCATCTACGTCAAAGATACCTCCTCAACGCGCCTAGGCGTTCTATCACATCCTTTACCAAATCGGTGCTGACCATAAACATTTTGTTTTGCGCAAAAATAGCGTTTAAGAACTATACTAGTACAAGAATTGCCGATTATTTTTTATTTGGAATGTGGTGAATTGAACACCTTGTTCGTTTTGTTTATTAAACTTGCATCAAACAAAAAGTTGTGCAACTCATTTTTGAATCGCCATGGAAAAAATCAACAGAATAACTTTCGGTTCACAATTTATCATAGGAGTTAGGCGGACTGACATTTCTGAGTACTTAACCTTTGTATATGTTGAGTAATTTATTACAGTTTAAAAAACGGAGTGTAGCCTTAGTTGATACGAGTGGCTAGGGCAAAAGATTATAAAATTAGGTGTGTAAAGAGTTGAATTAAGGTGAAAAAAAAATTAAAGTTAAAATGTCGTCAAAAATTAATTTATAAGTCTGATAATCATAACTTTTAGGCGTATATAGCGCTCTTTTATACACCAGCCCGACTTCGTCATTTGGGCGGGTGTGAATAATCAGATTAAAATGTTAGAATTAGTAAAAATTGATGCTCTCAAATTTATCATCATCTAAATTTCTTTTCGGGTTTGAGAAATAAAACAATACCGTGATTTTGACTCCGGTTAAAGTTGTATAAGGAGAATGTCAAGAGAACTGAAATCGTGATAAATCATCTAATGGCTTGTTCTCAACAGCGGTAACTAAGGTTAGACAGCTCATCGAGTCTTTCTTTAATTGGCTCACTGAAATATCAAGTATTCAAAGGGCTAGTAAAGTAAGGTCAAGCAGAGGCATGCTGATTCATATATTTTGAGAAAATCGAGACCATATTTATGTGTTTGATTTTTTAGACTCTTAACTTATAAATTATCTTCCTCATCATCATCTCCTACATCTCCTACATCGTCTTCATCATCGTCCGCATCATCATCATCATCATCATTGTCGTCGTCTTTTCCTCCTTTTAAAAAAACATCTGGTTCTTTGCCAACCACCGAATCGTCGTCGTCATCGTCGTCTTCCATATCGCCGTCTTCATCGGATATATCCAGATCTTTGATAGCTGGGGCTACTTCGTCAAGATAGTCTTCAAACACATCGTCTTCGTCATAGTTTTCCATGCGAGTAGCCAGCCGGGTACTGACCTTTACCAAATAGATGGTGTCGTCATTTCTCACTTCCACAGCTTCTACTGTTTCATTTTTAGCGTTTTTAAAAATGATGATGTCGCGGTCACTGTAGCCGTCCGGGTATTTTTCTACCAATAGAGCCAATATTTCGGGTGTGAGTTTTTTATAGTCAACGATCAGTCTTTTCATAAAGTTGGCTAAATTGGTTTATAAATCTAACAAATAAGCAAATATAAGCGGTGCTACAATGGTGGCATCCGACTCAATGATAAATTTCGGTGTTTCGATTCCCAACTTGCCCCAAGTAATTTTTTCGTTGGGAACTGCGCCTGAATAAGAGCCGTAGCTGGTGGTTGAATCGGATATTTGACAGAAATAACTCCAAAATGGTGTATCCGTTTGTTCTAAATCTTGATAGAGCATGGGCACTACACAGATTGGGAAGTCGCCTGCAATGCCACCGCCAATTTGAAAAAACCCGATTCCGTTTTCGGCGTTTTTGGTGTACCAATCTGCTAAAAACCCCATATACTCTATTCCCGATTTCATCGTCGAAGCTTTGAGCTCGCCCTTGATGACGTAGGAGGCAAAGATATTACCCATGGTGCTGTCTTCCCAGCCCGGCACTACGATGGGCAGGTTTTTTTGAGCTGCAGCAAACATCCAACTATCTTTGATGTCTATTTCGTAATATTGTTCTAAGACTCCTGAAAGCAAGAGTTTGTACATGAATTCGTGCGGAAAGTAGCGTTCGCCTTTGTCTTCGGCATTTTTCCATATTTTATAGATATGTTTTTGCAATCTTCTAAATGCTTCTTCCTCGGGTATGCAGGTATCGGTGACCCGATTGAGTCCTTTTTCGAGCAAATTCCATTCCTCTTGCGGGGTCAAATCACGGTAGTTCGGCACGCGTTTGTAGTGTGAGTGTGCTACCAGATTCATCAAATCTTCCTCGAGGTTTGCGCCGGTACAAGAAATGATGTGTACCTTATTTTTGCGAATGATTTCGGCGAATATCCTCCCCAATTCGGCTGTGCTCATGGCACCTGCCAGGGAAACCAGCATTTTGGATCCGTCGTTCAGTTGTTTCTCATAGCCTTTGGCGGCATCTACTAAGGCAGCAGAGTTGAAATGCAGATAGTATTTTTCTATAAAATTTGAAATAGGTCCTTTCATTCTGTTTGGTTTTGGGTGCTAATATCCTAAAATTTTCATTAAATCTTCAGATTTTTGTTCTTCTGAAAAAACTGTTGTAATATAGTTGTCTTCTTCATCTTTGTCAATCAGTAAATGTTTGGGCTGCGGAATCAGGCAGTGTTGCAATCCGCCGAACCCGCCGATGGTTTCTTGGTATGCGCCGGTGTTAAAAAACCCGATATACAGTGGTTTGTCTTTTCGAAACCGGGGCAGGTAAATGGCATTCATGTTTTGCTCGGAGTTGTAGTAGTCATCGCTGTCGCAGGTGAGCCCGCCCAACAAAACGCGTTCGTATTCCTCATTCCAACGGTTGACAGCCAACATCACAAATCGCTTGTTGATTGCCCAAGTATCGGGTAGGGTGGTGATGAAAGAAGAATTAATCATGTTCCATTTTTCCCGATCGTTTTGTTGTTTTTGATACAAAATCTGGTAGATAGCACCGGCACTTTCACCCACGGTAAACGAACCGAATTCGGTGAAAATATGTGGAACGGGTACTTCGGCATCTTCGCAGGCCAATTTGACCTGATTGAGAATTTCGTCGGCCATGTATTGGTAATCATACTCAAAAGCCAAAGAATTTTTGATAGGGAAACCGCCCCCGATGTTCAAACTGTCGAGTGTCGGGCATTCTTTTCGGAGTCTGACATAGACTTTCAGGCACTTGTTCAATTCGTTCCAATAATATGCGTTGTCTTTGATGCCGGTATTGATGAAAAAATGCAACATTTTAAGCTCGACTTTTTCGTTGTCCTTAACTTCTCTGAGATAAAACGGGACGATGTTGCGGTATCCGATTCCCAGACGACTTGTATAAAACTCGAATTTTGGTTCTTCTTCCGAAGCGATACGGATGCCTATCTGAAAGGGTTTTTCTACCACTTCATCCAACAAATTCAATTCTTCGTAATTATCAATAATCGGGATGCAATTTTTGTGGCCGCCGTTGATAAGGCGGGCGATGTTTTGAATGTATTGGTCACGTTTGAAACCGTTGCAAAGTACGTATGCATCTGATTGGAGCTTTTTCCTTTTGAGCAATGACTCGACGATGTCCAAATCAAAGGCAGAAGAAGTTTCGATGTGTACATTGTTTTTGACTACTTCGTTCATCACAAATTCAAAATGCGAACTTTTCGTACAATAGCAGTAGTGATAATCGGCATCGTAATCGTTTTTCTTGATGGCGTTTTGAAACCAATTTTTAGCCTTTTCTATATTTTTTGAAATCTGAGGTAAGTAGGTAAATTTCAGTGGTGTTCCGTAGGTATTAACCAGATTCATCAAGTCAATTCCATGATAATTCAAACAGTTGTTTTCGAGGGTAAATTCTTCTTGGGGAAAGAAATAGGTTTGGTCGATTAGGTCTATGTACTTCGTCTTCATTAAAAAAAAATTAGCAATTAAAAACAATTACTATTTTGGTTTAAATTTATATAAATAAATCATTGAACCTTTAGTTTTTAAAATCAAATTGCGGTTGGGCAATTGCGGTCAAGATTCACTAAAAACTGAGTGCAAATGAAAGTGAAAAATACTTATTTTTCAACTAGAATCTGATTTTTTTTTCTGCTCACAAAATCTCGTTAAATGCTTTGATAATCAATTTATTGTCTATTCTGACATCTGTGACCGCCGTCCCTATTTTTTCTAACAGTACAAATAAGATGTTGCCATGGCTGTTTTTCTTATCGTGCTTGAGCAACGAAAGTATGCTGACAATATCTTCGTTGGAAAAAGGAACAGGTTTGTAAATTTGGTTTAAAACTTTCGAAATCTTTGTAAAATCCGATTCCGGAAATCCGGTCAGGTATTGTGATAATTTAATTTCCAGCATCATGCCTATGGCAATTGCTTCCCCGTGCAGGAGCGATTGCTTGTGAGATTGGGTCAGAAAATACGTTTCGATGGCATGGCCCAGTGTATGCCCGAAGTTTAATATTTTTCGGAGATTGTTTTCGTTGGGGTCCTCATCGACTACGTTTGATTTGATGGTAATCGATTCTTTGATGAATTTTTTAACCGTGGAAGCATCAATCGTTTTGAGTGCCGCGAGTTCGTTCCAATATTTTTCATCTTTGATAAGGCCGTGTTTGAGCATTTCAGCAAAACCACTCCGCAGTTGATTTTCAGGCAAAGTTTCTAAAAAATCTGGTTCTATTAGGATTAAACTCGGTTGTCGAATCAGTCCGACTTGATTTTTGAGAAAACCCAAATCGATCCCGTTTTTGCCACCGATAGCCGCGTCCACCATAGCCAGCAAGGTAGTCGGAACTTGAACAAAATCAATCCCTCGCTTAAAAGTACAAGCCACAAAACCACCCAAATCGGTGACAACGCCGCCACCCAAATTGATGAGCAGGCTTTTTCTATCTCCACCCAATTCGGAAAGTGCTTCCCAAACGCCGGTGCAGGTTTCGATGTTTTTGTTCTCTTCGCCGGTTTCTATCTCGATGATTTCAAATTCGGCTTCGGTCTGTAGATTGGCCAAAAAATGCGGCAGGCAAAGGTCGTGGGTGATATTGTCTACCAAAATAAAGATTTTGGAAGGTGCTTTTTCGCCAATCCATTTAGACAAACGCTTGAAACCCGCGTTGCCGAAAACTATATTTTGCAAGGTGCTGCCTTTTTTGGTCATGCCGATGTGAAATTTACCCGGCAAAGATAAAAGTTTAGAAATTGAATGAAAGATTATTGTTGTGTTAATTTACCCTCATCGACCGCCTTCTCAAAAGGGGAGGAGTCATTAGTTAATCCACGGGTATGCTTTGCACAAGTAAAATTTGGTTTTCACAAATAAAACGAAAAAATTATTTTTCTTGATATTTGAAACAGGATTAACAAAAAGTTTATGCGGTTGCTAACAAACATTCTCTAAATTTGTGAAAAATAGAAAAACACCTTTATGGAAATACAATCGCACAACATTCACAACAGATTTAAGCTGAATGGATTTCATTTTGACAGAGAAGGTCTGTTGCAAGTTGCATATAGTTTTGTTAAAGAAGGCGAGTCTTTTGAGTGGGCTATCGGTCGGTTTTTGATGGACTGGATGGATGACAACGACTACATCGAAGCCAAAACATCTGGCTCTACTGGCGAGCCCAAGTACATCCGTCTTTCCAAACAAAGCATGGTAGAAAGTGCGTTGGCCACCGGCGATTTCTTCAATGTCACCGTTGGCGATTCGGCTTTGATGTGTGTTTCAGCCGAATATATAGCCGGAAAGATGATGTTGGTGCGCGCTTTTATTTTGGGGCTTGATTTGTATATCGTCGAGCCGTCTTCCGCTCCTTTGGCTTATGATGATAGAAACTATGACTTTTGTGCCATGGTTCCGTTGCAGGCAGAATCTTCTCTCAAAGAATTGCACCGCATCAAAACTTTGCTCGTGGGGGGTGCCAAAATATCGGACAAGCTCAAAGAAAAACTCAAAGCCATCGATTCGAACATCTATGAAACTTTCGGGATGACCGAATCGATTACGCATTTTGCTGCTAAAAATCTGCGCAACGACAGTTATTTTAGAACCTTACCCGGTGTAGAAATACGCACCGACGAGAGCGATTGCCTGCACGTCCGCGCGCCTTGGCTGGAAGAGGAACTAACAGGAAACGATTTGGTTCGGTTGGTTTCCGATACCGAATTTGACTGGTTGGGCAGACGGGACAATGTCATCAACAGCGGTGGTGTGAAACTTTTCCCGGAGCAAATAGCTTCATTGATAGACGCAAAAATAAACCGTCGATTTTTTGTTGCCGGGCTACCGGACGAACGCTTGGGCGAAAAAGTGGTGTTGATTATCGAAGGCGCTCCGTTTGAAATCGACAAAAACATTTTCGAACCACTCAGCAATTTTCAGACACCCAAAGAGATTCACTTTATTCGGAAATTTGCAGAAACCTATTCCGGTAAAATTATTAGAAAAGACACGCTTCAAAAATTGAGTTTATGAGAAAAATCTTTATTTCTTTATTCGTGCTGTTTTTGTCAACCACCATTCAGGCGCAACTATACAGTCCACGCGAACAAGCGCACATCAAAGATGAATTGCTCACAGACCGGCTTGACAACCTGTTGCCCGGACTGATGGATGCTACAAGTTTTGACATGTGGATACTCATTTCGAGAGAATACAACGAAGACCCCGTTTTGAAAACCATGCTTCCGGCAACTTGGTTGAACGCGAGGCGGAGAACGATTTTGGTTTTTTACAAAAACCCATCGACCCAACAACTTGAAAAACTGGCCATTGCCCGCTACAATGTGGGCGAACATTTTATTTCGGTTTGGGACAAAGAGAAGCAACCCAACCAATGGCAAGCGTTGGTTGAGCTGATTGAAGCGCGAAACCCGAAAAAAATAGGCATCAATGTTTCTAAATCTTTTAACATAGCCGACGGATTGGATCATACTGATTACAGCGAATTGATGGCGGCTTTGCCGAAAAAGTTTCATAGAAAAGTGCAATCCTCCGAAGATTTGGCCGTTCGGTGGATTGAAACCCGCACCACAAAAGAGCTGAAATATTTTGAAGATATTACCAGTCAAACGCATGAAATCGTTGCTGAAGCTTTTTCAAACCACGTGATAAAGCCCGGTGTAACTTCAACGGACGATTTAGTTTGGTGGATGCGTCAAAAACTGTCAGATATGGGTATGAACACTTGGTTTCATCCCACGGTTGATATCCAACGAGCCGGGAACGATACGGATGAAATTATACAGGAAGGCGATTTGCTGCATTGCGATTTTGGCATTTCCTATCTAGGCCTCAATACCGATTGCCAAGAGATGGCATACGTGTTGAAACCGGATGAAAAAGCCGTTCCACCGGACTTGCAACAGGCCTTTGAACAAGGTAACAAGGTACAAGACCTGTTGACTCGAAATTTTGTGGTTGGCAAAACGGGAAATGAAATTTTAAAAACTGCTTTGACAGAAGGAATTGCAGCCGGATTACGGCCACAAATTTATACCCACCCGTTGGGCAATTACGGCCACAGCGCGGGTCCGACTATCGGGATGTGGGATGCGCAAAAAGGCGTACCCGTAGCCGGCGATTATCCGTTGCATTACCGGACTGCTTATGCCATCGAACTCAATGCGATGGTTTTTTACAAACCTTGGGAAAAAGACATTCGGATTGCACTTGAAGAACCCGGTTATTTTGATGAAAATGGATTTAGATATGTTTATCAACGTCAAACTGAAATCATCGCGATTGCGCCAAATGACTCTCATTTGAATGATTAGATGCATCGAGCAAGCTGTTTTGATTGTTAAATGATTTAGTTAAAAAACGATTTTTGTTTCTATCTGATATAAATTGTGATTAAGTTTATGGTTTGAAATAAAAACGGATGGCTTTAACGCTCAAAAAACTACGGCATCGGGAAGCAGATCGGATTGGTATTTTTTTTCCTTATGATACGGTGCTGATTTCAGCCGTAAAGCATTTGGGCGCAATCTATAGCAACACGCATCGATGTTGGTATTTAGATTATACTTGTGAAAATTACCAAGGATTGCTTCAAGCTTTCCCGGAAGCGATTGTAGGGATTGAAAATATCGATGAAATTTCATCAAAGAACAAGGTGGCCGGAGAGAAAGCCCGAGAAATTCCACCCATAATCGCCAAAAGCGATGCCCTTCAGTTAGGTGTCTCCGGACACAACCCTGAACATAAAGCAGCAAAAGGCTTGTCTGTGTCACAGATGAATTTACGTCGATTGCCCAATATCGGTAAATACTGGGTTTTTAAGATGTATTACATACAGTCCATCAGTAAGAAGTTGTTGGCTGTAAAGGGTGTCTATTGGAATGCTAACTACAAGGTTTATATGGCTTTTCGCCATCCTAGTGTAAAGGCGAAAGTAGAGGCTATTTTGGGTGTTGCACCCTTTTTTGGTGAAGATTATTTGTCGAAAGACATGCATTTTAAAAAGTTGCTTATCCGGGTGCTTCCCCATTTTGACGATGTGAAATGGATGCGGGTTTATGTGCCACGGGAGGTGGTTTTGATTGAAAAGATAAAGCGGTTTAGCATGGCTCGCTACAGCAAGATTCACGACTGTTATCTGCTGCCTGCAGCTCCAGTTGTTTATGAAGCCGTTGTGATGCAGTTTGAGCCCCACGGGGTCAAAACAATTGATGAATTGCCAGCAAACTATCTTGATAAACGAAATTTGCCCAACCGCAAACAGCTTGATTTGAGCAAGACCAAAGCACTTATTTTTGAACAAGTTCCGGAACATGCACAGCCGTATATTACCGATTTTGTCAATCAGATTTTGGCCTTGAATTATAGCGAGGCAACTCTACGCAACTACGGAGGAGCATTTATTCGGTTTTTGAGGTATCACAACTACGCGGATCCTTCTAAAATTACTCCTAAAGAAGTAGTTGCCCACTTGGCATCACTGATGGAGCGCGGTTTGTCTGCTTCGTCCGGGCATACGATGGTCAATGCTTTGACTTTTTATTATCAGCAAGTGATGGGGCAGGTTGATGTGCACTTTAAATTGCCTCGACCGAAGCGGGAGAAAAAATTGCCGGCTGTTTTGACTTTGGATGAATGTCTGCGTATTTTTCAAGTGGTTGACAACCCAAAGCACAAATTGTTGTTGATGCTTAGCTATGGAGCCGGATTGCGTGTGGGAGAATTGGTGGTTTTGGAATGGCACAATATTTTGTTTGAAGAGCATAAAATTCATATTAAAAATGCCAAAGGGAAGAAAGATAGAATGGTGATGTTGCCTCAAAGTATCGTGTCGTTTTTGGCCTATTACAAAACGATATATAAGCCGAACCGATATGTGTTTGAGGGGCAGTTTGCTGGAGAACCTTATAGTACTACAAGTGTGCAAACAATCATGCGAAAAGCAGTACAGAAATCAGGCCTGACCAAAAAAGCGAGTGTACACACGCTACGGCATAGTTTTGCAACGCATTTGTTGGAGCAGGGGACAGATGTGCGTTATATACAGCAATTGTTGGGGCACAGCAACATCAAAACGACGATGGGTTACACACATTTAACCAAGCATGCTATCAATAAAATAGTGAGTCCGTTAGATGTGCTTGCAAGCAACCAATTGATGAAAAAAAATAAAGAAGATACTGAAAATTTATAAAAAAGTTATATATATTTGGTGATATTTACTAGTTGGCATTAATTTGAGAAATGGATAAACTATTAGACAGAGTACTTAAATTTTTTGAGAATAAAGCTATCCATTTTGGTTTAAGGACTTCTATATTTATCATTTCTATTTTTGTATTAACTACTTCTGATTACTATTTTAATTTCTCTTACGACTATTATCTGAATAATAAAATTGAAAAATTAAAATCCATCAACAGTTTAAAAAACATTTATAGAATGGACTCTCTAAAACTGTCGGAACTTACTGAATTAGAAAATCGGATTTTTAAAAGGACTCATTATTCCGATCGGCTACGTAACTTGGATTTAAGCCAATTTAAAATGTTAAAAAAATCTGATACAACCGAAATTAAAAGTCCAGTTATTAAAAACGACAATACTACTATAAATAAACCCATTCGCTCATTGTTTTGGATGGTTTTGACATCGAGTTATTTTTTCATTATTCTAATAATTCGACTTATTATTTTACCATTTAGTGG
>PFUR01000087.1:5247-5432 GCA_002790195.1 Flavobacteriales bacterium CG_4_9_14_3_um_filter_40_17 | reverse complement strand
CGGTTTTAGTGCTATCCGCAAGGTTTCTACTCGTATTATAATTTATCATAGCTTGATAGTTTTTCGCTTCGTAGTCCGCTACTTTTCATATACGAAACGTTACCCACAAGCCGAAAAGCAGCCGCACATTTTAGCACATTTGGTTTTTGCCAACGGATAAGCCAACGCTCAAAAAACCAAAAGAG
>PFUR01000087.1:1038-5228 GCA_002790195.1 Flavobacteriales bacterium CG_4_9_14_3_um_filter_40_17 | reverse complement strand
CATTTTGAATATACAGAAAAACAATATAAATTTGTCAAAAAATGACAAGTCTTATGAAAACCACATTTGGTGAATATATTCGAATTTTGAGAACCGAAAAGGAATTGACTTTGACTCAACTTGCAGCGAAACTTGACTTGGATTCTGCAAATTTGAGTAAAATCGAAAATGGTAAACGTGATTTTGACATTAAGAGACTTCCAAAATTGGCAAAAATTTTCGGATTAAATCTTAAAGAGTTACGAAACGAATATGTGAGTGACCAACTAGGAAAGCAAATCTATGAAATGAATTGCACAAAGCAACTCTTAAAAGTTGCTGAAGAAAAAGCCGAATATCGCAGAACAATAAATAAAAACATTAAAACAGAAAAAGTAATATGAAAATAGTTTCATTTTTTGCAGGAGCAGGCGGACTTGATTTAGGATTCCAAAAAGCGGGATTTAACGTTGTTTGGGCAAATGAATATGACCGAGAGATTTGGGAAACTTATGAAAAAAATCATCCCAACACCATATTAGACAAAAAGAGCATTGTTGACATAAAGTCAGATGAGGTTCCTGACTGTGACGGAATTATTGGCGGACCACCTTGCCAAAGTTGGAGCGAAGCAGGTTCCCTTCGTGGAATAAACGATAAACGCGGACAACTTTTTTTCGACTTTATACGAATTTTGGAAGCTAAACAACCTAAATTCTTCCTTGCCGAAAATGTAAGTGGAATGCTTTTAGAAAGACACGGGGAAGCTCTAAAAAACATAAAAGAATTATTTAAAAATGCCGGTATTGGTTATGAATTATCTTTCAAATTACTAAATGCGGCTGATTTCGATGTTCCGCAAGATAGAAAAAGGGTATTTTTCGTAGGCATTCGTAAAGATCTTGATTTCAAATTTGAGTTTCCAAAACCTCTAAAAAAGAAAATTACACTTCAACAAAGAATTGGTGATTTGCTTGACAGCGTTGTTCCTGCAAAAGAAGGAAATAAAACAAATAAAGAAAATTGGAAAGTTCCTAATCACGAATTTATGATTGGTGGTTTTTCTTCAATGTTTATGTCAAGAAATCGAGTTAGGACTTGGGATGAACAATCATTTACGATTCAGGCTGGCGGTCGCCACGCTCCAATTCATCCGCAAGCGCCAAAAATGAATTTTATAGAACAGAATGTGCGTGAGTTTGTAAAAGGAAAAGAAGAATTATATAGAAGATTAAGTGTTAGAGAATGTGCACGAATACAAACATTTCCAGATGATTTTGTTTTCCACTATACTCATATTGCTACGGGCTACAAAATGATTGGTAATGCCGTTCCTGTAAATTTAGCAATGCATATCGCAATGAGCATAAAATCTCAAATTGAGAATGCAGAAAAGAGACCAAAACATATTAATAAAAAACATTTGGAATTAGTAAACAACTTATCTTAAATAATGGCAATTCAAACAATTAACGGAAAAGCATTTGAGTATGCTTTGCTTTTAGAATTTTATCAACGCTTAAAGATTTTAACTAGCGTCTCAATAACAGAAAACGAACCATATAAAACAGCAAAAGGATTTTTTGACAGTTTTGCAGAAAAAGATCAAGACATTTTTAGAATTACAGCAAGTGCTGCAATCAATTTTTTGATTGATATTGAACCGAGATTATCAAACGGCATTAATAAAGATGATGTATTAGTTCTTGAAATTGTAAGTGACCTAGCGGGACAAACTGGTGATGTCAGAGATGTTTTAGTAATTCGCTCACTTCAAAAATGGGAAATCGGTATTTCTGCGAAAAACAATCACAGAGCTGTAAAACATTCAAGACTTTCTATGAATATTGACTTTGGAAAAAAATGGTTAGGAATTCCTAGCTCCCAAAATTATTTCAAAGAAATTCAGCCTATTTTTGAGATGTTAGAAAATTTAAAAAAGCAAGACAAATCGACCAAATGGACTTCTATCAATAATATGCATGAAGTAGTTTATTTACCAATTTTAAACGCTTTTCGTAAAGAATTGTTAAGACTTGACAAGGAAAATCCAAATATTGTAGCAGAAAATCTTGTGCAGTATCTTATTGGAAACCAGGATTTTTATAAGGTAATCAAAGGCAACAAAAAAGTTGAGATTCAAGCATATAACTTAAACGGTACTTTAAATTTGCCATTTGAAAAGATCAAACCAAAAGCAAAAATCCAAAAACTAAAATTACCTTCCAGACTTATAGAAATCGTATATCAAAATGATTCAACCACGACTTTATTAGTTTCTTTGAACGAAGGTTGGCAGATTTCTTTTAGAATTCACAATGCAAGTTCGAGAGTTGAACCATCATTGAAATTTGACATTAATCTTGTGAGCGCGCCACACACATTATTTACGAATCACATATTTATCAAATAGAAATGCCAACACTAAAAGCCATACACATTTGCAATTCGCTAAAGCCGACACACCACCCAAAATTGCAAAAGAGTATGTCTTTGCCTACGCTTAAAAACAAACAGAAAAAGGCCAGTGGGTAACAATGCACATAAAAAATTGCTTAATTGAACTAAATAGAATGATTCTAAAATTTAATTTTATTACATTTAAACATTGGAAAATTGCGTTATAAAACCCGCAACTTTTCATGTCCAAACACGTTGTATGACATTTTAAAAAAAACTATGAAAATAATTCTAAAAATATTAAAGTGGATTGGTAAATTTTTAGCCGGTCTTATTATCTTTTTGCTAGTATTAGGTGCGTGCTACCGATTGTTTAGTTCAAAACCAATTCCACCAGGAAAATTAGTTGATGTTAATGGTACTAAACTTCATATTATAGCAGAAGGAGAAAAAAACGATTTGCCAACTATCGTACTTGAATCAGGTGCAGGTGGCAATACAGATATGTTTCATTGGCTTTCGGAAGGATTGAAGAAAAATATGAGAGTTATACGTTACGATAGAGAAGGAAAATGGTTTAGCGAATCAAGTAAAGACAGCGTTACACCTGAGTTTTATGCCCAACAATTACACGAATTACTTGAAAAAAGTGGAGAAAAACCTCCTTATATATTTGTAGGTCACTCTATGGGAGGTCCTTATGTTCGGATATTTAGAGACCTATATCCTAATGAAGTAAAAGGACTTGTTTTCTTGGATTCGAGTCATCCCGAACAGTGGAAGCGATTAGAACAAAAAGCGTTGATCCCGAAAGAACAAATTAAATTATTTAAATTAGCTTCAATACTTGCCGATATGGGAATATTGGGAATCTATAATAAAATAAATAATTCAAGTTCTATGGATGATGGTTTACCAAAAGATTGCCATATCCGTTCTCGTGATCTTACTTCTTATTCAGGAAAAGTTTATAGTAGAAACATTAAAGAAAATGACATCAATGATGCTATTCTTTTTCGAGCAGGTCAAGCAAGTAGTTTAAATTCATTACCTATTTTAGTTTTTACCGCAACGGAACAATATAATGAACCACAAAAAGAAAGATATAGAAAAAAAGGGATTGACCCTGACAAACAGGTTTTATTATGGTTCAAAATGCAAAAAGAACTGAAAGAATTATCTACAAACGGAAAACAATTTATTATTAACGGTACTCACGGTACTATAATTACAAAAAAAGAAAATGCAGAAATAATTAATAAAGAAATACTTGCAATGTCAAAAAAAATTAAACAAGAAAAACCATAAGAAAAACGTCATACAACAGCAGTTTGCAAAAATGGCGGGTTTTGGGGTTAATTTAAAGTTATTTTTGTACTTGCAAAGTCAGTGAAAAACCAAAAGTTTAGGCTTCCTTAATCCGCCACTTCTGCAAGCTGCGAAACGTTATGCACAAGTGGCTAAACTCCAGTATATTCAAAAACGTGAAACACCAAAGAACCACCGTGCAATTGGTAGGTGCTTATATATTTTCTATCTACACCCATATCATAACCTACAGGGTTTCCTGTTCCAAAGATTTCAATAAACCTATCTTCTTTCTCTTGGTTAGGGTCAACCAAAGCCCATAAGCAAGGTATTTCATTCTGTGTTTGCACGGTTAATATTTCCGCACCTACAGGCATTTTCAAGGTTTGATTGTCTGTAGTTTCTAATTCAAATTTCCAAATTGTCTTATTCATAATGTTTTCGTTTTTAACCCGCCACCAGATGCATAACAGCACCTATAAAAAATAGCGGGTCTGTGGTTA
>PFUR01000087.1:0-1018 GCA_002790195.1 Flavobacteriales bacterium CG_4_9_14_3_um_filter_40_17 | reverse complement strand
TAACATTTTAAGAAGCAAAAAGACATAAGAAATATAAACCAATGAAATTAAGAGAAATGCTAGCAAAACACCAAAAGTATCTTCTCGGAATTGCTCTTTTATTATCATCTATTGCAATTTCAATAAGGTCAAGTGATGGAAAAATTAACTTTGTCTTACACAGATACCCAGCTCTTATCTTTTTAATGATCGTAATTAGCTCTTTCTTAGTTGCAGCCTACTTTCAAATCAATAAAAGGAAAATGTCAATCCTTTCAAATGAAATTAAGGAGCAGTCAAAAATTAGAAGTGAAGGATTTGATGCTCTACTTAGTGAATTGACGGAAAGACAAAGGGAAGTGTTTGACTTGATTATTTCGGGAAAGACAAATAAAGAAATAATGGCCGAGCTCTTTATCGAACAAAGCACGCTAAAGACACACATTAATCAAATTTACGGAAAACTGAATATCAAAAGTAGGAGCGAATTGAAGTCCAAGTTAAAACATTGATAGTTAGATAATTATGAGAATATAAACCCTTTTTCAACCCCAAATATCAACCTGTTTTCAACCCCAAATTTTTTGTTCTAATTGATACTAATAGAGACATTTGAGTGAAATAATTTTCTTTTAAAATTAAATGTTTATGAAAAACAAGTTATTGTACTTCGCTATGTTTCTGTTAATTCTTTGTTTACCATTCAGGGGTAATGAAGAAGGTGTTCGTTGGTTATGGGCAGATATTACCTTGATACCTCTGACGTTAATGTTTATTTCATTAATGTGTATTGGATTCTACCTCTACGAACAAAGAAGAAAAGAAAGAATTAATGAAGAAAAACGTTAGCTAACAGTGTGTATAAGAAATAGCGGATTCAGTGCCAAGTCAAAGGTCCTTGCTTTTAATAAAAGTCATTGCCAAACTGAAAGTGAAGTGCTTTTAATCCGCTACTTCTCATACACACAAACCGTTGTGCTTCATTATCAGAAACCGCTAACCAATGATAAAATTCTTTAGAAAAATTAGACAAAATTTA
>PFUR01000062.1 GCA_002790195.1 Flavobacteriales bacterium CG_4_9_14_3_um_filter_40_17 | reverse complement strand
AAACTAATAAATTATTTTCTTACAATTTTATGAAAGCCAGGTTTTTGACATGAACAAAACCACCACGCGAGAGGACTCGCGCGGGAGCAGGGGAGTTTTGTTGCTCAGCGCGTCAAAGGTAATCTCCATACTGCCATCGGCGGCATAAAACCTGCGGTAGCGGCGTTGCAACTTGTCGGTCTGCGTGCCGCCGTAATACATCGCCGCCCTGCCCTGTGAGGCGTTGTACTGGAAACTGATGCGGTCTTTGCCTTCTTCTACAATCTCTACCGGGCTTTTAAAAGCGTTGTAGGTGATGGTTTGTTTGGCAAAATTGTTATAATAATCCTGCCCGGCGGTGTTGAGCGTCAACTCGGCCTGTTGGTAAGAAGTTCCGCCATAGGCATAGTCGCCAACGCTGCTGTTGTTGGTAATGCGGCCGCGCGCATCGTAGGTGTGGCTGCGGTTGCCGTTGTTGTCGTTAAATCCGAGCAGGCGGTCTTGGGTGTCGTAGGTAAATGTCTCGTTCCAAGTGTCGGCACCGCCCTCGAGGTCGTTGTGCAGATACACCAACAACCACTTCCTAACAAAGCTAACCATAAAACAATCGTATTCTAAAACGCTTTTTTTATCCGCGGTGAGCTTTCTTGGTGGTTGATAGGAGGCATTTCCCTTGTAAATAAGCCTCATTTCATAACACAACTCTAAAATGTTTTCCCTCCCAAACAAAAAAAACTACATTTACGAATTGAATTTTTTTTATGAAAAACCTATCCTTCTGTTTGCTATTGTTTTTAGGAGTTTGGGCACATGCCCAAACTCCCCAAAGTTTTAAGGCCGGCGAGTGGTTTCGGTTTAGGATTCACTACGGTATTTTCAATGCCAGCTATGCTACCCTAAAAGTAACCGACAGCCTCTATGAGGGCATGCCCGTATATCACGTGTCGGGCAAAGGGAAATCGACCGGGTTGTTGGGTATTTTTTTCAAGGTGGACGACCACTACGAAAGTTATTTCGACAAAAAAACCGGAAAGCCCTACAAGTACGTCTTAAAAGTAGAAGAAGGCCCGACCACCAAAGACAAGGAAGTCTATTTTGATTATGACAAAAGTATCGTAACCGTCAAAAACAACGAACGAAAAAAATCGGATGACTTGCCCATCAAAGGCAACCATGTGCAAGATATGCTGTCTGTTTTTTATTTTTTAAGAAACAGCATTGACCAACGAAAGATAGTTGTAAATCAAGAGTTTGAACTTGACATGATTTACGACGATGAACTTTTCAAATTCAAACTCAAGTTTTTGAAAAGGGAAGTGCTCCGGACTAAATTCGGTAAGATCCCTACTTTGGTTTTTCGCCCCTATGTAGCATCCGGCCGCGTGTTCAAAGAACAAGAAAGCATGACGGTTTGGGTGTCGGACGATGACAACAAAATCCCGCTCAGAATCAAAGCAGATTTGACTGTCGGCTCCATCAAGGCAGACTTGGATGCTTTCAAAGGATTAAAACATTCATTCACCATAAAAGTTGACTGACTCGGATGAAACTTTCAGGAAAAAATAACAATACTTTGGATGCGCTTCAACAAAAATTTGAAGCCGGTTATCGTGCCGCGAAACACTTTTCGGGTAGCAATAAAATCCCGTCCGGAGGCACCGGCGGAAGCCACTGGAAAAAATATATGCACCCGCGGTTTCAAAAAAGGATATTTTTTCCTGACCTTTGGGAGCGTGAAGGATTAAACAATTGGGGTAATGAATAAATCGAATATGAGTAAGGGAGTTTTGTTGTTGGTACTATGTGCTGGATGGTTTGTTGGATGTAAACCAAAAGAGGAAACAAAACCGGTTGTAGAAGAAATAAAAGTTGAACCGAAAATCGAAGAATTTGGCTTTTTACTCAATGATTTTGACGTGGTCAAAGACATCATCAAATCGGGAGACAATTTCGGGGATTTGCTCACAAAAAACAGTTTGGATTACAGTAAAATATACGAAATAACATCCCGAATCAAAAATGACTTTGATGTCCGAAAACTTAAAGTCGGGAGAAAATACACCTTGCTCAAAAGTAAGGACAGCATCAACCAACCATTAGTTTTTATCTACCAAGACAACAAAATAGACTATGTTGTTATCGATTTTCGTGACAGTATTTTTGTAGAAAAGAAAAAACTCCCGGTTACCATCGTCGAAAAAACCGCAGTTGGAGAAATCAACAGTTCGCTATCCAATGCCATCGTCAATCAAGGCCTTGATTATGAGGTTGCCAATAAATTATCTGATATTTATGCTTGGTCTATCGACTTTTTCCGGCTACAACCACAAGACCGGTTCAAAATAGTTTACACGGAAAAATACATCAACGACACGGTTTTCGCAGGCATTGACGAAATCAAATCTGCTTATTTTGAACACAACGGCAAACCATTCTATGCCTTTAAATACGTAACAGATTCTATAACTGGAATCCGCGATTTTTATGATGAAAAAGGAAATACCTTACGAAATCAATTTTTAAGAGCTCCGCTTCAATTTAGTAGAATTTCATCACGCTTTTCAAACAATCGGTTTCATCCCGTACAAAAAAGATGGAAAGCACATAAAGGAACTGATTATGCGGCACCCACCGGAACACCCATTTTATCAACTGCCAACGGAAGTGTCATAGAAGCCGGATATACTTCCGGAAACGGGAACTACGTAAAAGTGAAACACAACGCTACATACACTACCCAATATCTTCACATGTCCAAAATTTTGGTAAAAAGAGGGCAGTTTGTCAAACAAGGGCAATCCATCGGATTGGTGGGAAGTACAGGTCTTGCAACCGGTCCGCATGTCTGCTATCGCTTTTGGAAAAATGGCCAACAAGTAGATCCATACAAACAAGATTTGCCTTCTGCTGAGCCCATCAAACCTGAACTTAAAAATAAATACATCACCGATATTTCACCCAGAAAAAAACAATTGGATCAAATTGTTTTTAAATCAGAATTAAACATTTCACCCATACAATAAGACCATGACTTTAAAAAAAATAAACCCGACTAACACACAAATCTGGAGCAAACTTCAGCAGCATTTTGAAGAAGTGAAGAACTTACAAATGAAACAACTTTTCGGACAAGATTCGGAAAGAGCTAATAAATTAAGCATCCGTTGGCAAGACTTTTTTGTCGATTTTTCAAAAAACAGAATCACAGACGAAACACTTTCCCTACTTTTAAAACTTGCCGAAGAAACCGATTTAAAATCGGGGATTGAGTCCTATTTCAAAGGTGATTTAATCAACGAAACCGAAAACAGAGCGGTCTTACATACGGCACTGAGAAGCCCGGATAATCAAGAAATCTTGGTGGATGGAAAAAACGTTCTTCCGGAAATCAAAGCTGTCAAAGAAAAAATGGCACGTTTCACCGATTCCATCTTAAACCACGAGCGAACTGGATATACCGGGAAACCTTTTACAGACGTGGTCAACATCGGTATCGGCGGCTCGGATTTGGGACCGGCGATGGTGGTGGAAGCACTCAAATTTTACCAAACCCCACTCAAGTTTCATTTCGTATCAAACGTGGACGGCGATCATGTCTCTGAAGTCATCAAAAACCTCAAACCGGAAACTACTTTGTTTGTCATTGTTTCCAAAACATTTACCACGCAAGAAACCCTTGCCAATGCCATCACCATCCGGGAATGGTTTCTGAAATCTGCCACCAAAGATGATGTTGCCAAACATTTTGTTGCGGTGTCAACAAACTTGGCTGCCATCCGAAAGTTTGGCATTGCCGACGACAACATTTTCCCGATGTGGGATTGGGTAGGAGGCCGGTTTTCGCTTTGGAGTGCGGTCGGTTTATCGATAAATCTCGCTGTTGGAAATGCGGGATTTGAGCAATTGCTGAAAGGTGCCTACGAAATGGACGAACATTTCAGAAAACAAACTTTAGACAAAAACATTCCGGTTATTTTGGGATTGATTGGGCTTTGGTACAACAATTTCTTCGGTTCAGAATCTGAAGCAATTATTCCTTATACTCAATACCTGCAACGTTTTGCGGCCTATATGCAACAAGGCATCATGGAAAGCAACGGGAAAAGTGTAGATCGCGCTGGTAATCGGGTGGGTTACCAAACCGGTACGATTATCTGGGGAGAACCCGGCACTAACTCGCAACACGCCTTTTTTCAACTGATTCACCAAGGAACCAAACTCATACCAACCGATTTTATCGGTTTTACCCAGTCCCTTCATAAAAACAAAGAACACCAATACAAGCTCATTTCGAATTACATTGCTCAAACCGAAGCATTGATGAATGGAAAAGACAGAGAAACAGTGCTTGCGGAATTAAAAGCCCAAAACCTTTCGGATGAAGCCATCGAGAGGCTGACTCCATTCAAAATATTTGAGGGAAACAAGCCAACCAATTCTATCTTCATAAATAAATTGACTCCGAACACTTTAGGGGCTTTGATTGCTTTGTATGAACACAAAATATTCGTGCAAGGTTATCTTTGGAATATTTACAGCTATGACCAATGGGGTGTAGAATTGGGTAAACAGTTAGCCAACAACATCTTGAAAGATCTGGATTCAGAAACTGTCAAAAACCACGACGGTTCAACTTTACAATTAATAAACATTTTTAAAGCATTAAATTAACATTGTGCACTGTGCTCAATTTATAAACAAGGTTGATTCTTAATTGTTTATAAATATTGATAAAAAAACATTTGAATTGATAAATGTTGTTTTCTTAACATTTAATTTTGGTAAAATTTTTAACACTTTAAGACTTTTGCACAAAATTAAATTTAAAAACATGAAACAGATCAAACTAACTCTTTTTGCAGCATTACTCTTTGCTGCACAATTGATTTTTGCCCAAGGATCGACCACCTCGTCGATAGGAGGAAAAATCACGGACGACAAAGGCGAGCCTCTACCGGGAGCCAATGTTGTTGCAGTTCACACACCTTCCGGAACCACGTATGGAGCCACCACCGACTTTGATGGTTTCTATCGAATTTCGAACATGCGTACCGGTGGTCCTTATGCCATCTCCATTACCTATGTGGGTTTTGAAGAAATCAAATTACAAAATGTCTTCCTTCAATTGGGTGAAGCACAGCGCATCAGCCGTCAAATGGCCGAATCGGTCAACCAATTAGATGAAATTCAGCTAACCGCTCAGCGAAACAGCTTGTTCAGCTCCGGAAGGAACGGCGCAGAGACCGTCATTTCTGAAAGAGATATCCGAAACATTCCTTCTGCCTCTCGATCGATTGCCGATTTCGTCCGGTTGACGCCGCAAGCTCAAATCACTGAAGGTGTAGATGGATTTTCCATCTCGATTGCGGGCCAAAACAACCGATACAACGCCGTCTACATTGATGGTGCAGTCAACAACGACGTGTTTGGTTTGGCAGGATCAGGAACCAACGGCGGGCAAACCGGAGTAAATCCATTCTCGGTAGATGCCATCGAAACTTTTCAAGTACAAGTTGCCCCTTATGACGTGAAAAACTCGGGCTTTGCCGGCGGCTCTATCAACGCGATTACGCGCTCCGGTACCAACAACTGGGAAGGTTCTGCTTATTACTTTTACCGAGATGAAAATTTGGCCGGAAAAACTCCCGGCGGTTTAATCAATGAAGGCGACAAAAGAGAACGTTTAGATGATTTTTCTGCACAAACAACTGGTTTCAGGGTTGGTGGGCCAATCATCAAAGATAAACTTTTTGTTTTCGTGAATTACGAAAACCAGGATGATGAGACTTCACAACCATTCACTTTTAGCAACTATAGGGGAAATTCTAATTTGACTACTATAAACGGTTTAAGAGACGATTTAATTTCTCGTTTCGGGTATGACCCGGGAACATTTGATGCTTCGAAAGCAACTTTGGAAAGTGATAAAATCATCGGTAAAATAGACTGGAACATCAACCAAAACCATAAACTTTCTGTCAAACACAGCTATGTACAAGCAGATAACCTAGAAGCTCGAAGTTCTGGAAATACCAGAATTCAATTTTTGAATGGTTCGGAGTTTTTCGCCACCGAAACCAACTCAACCGCTTTAGAATTCAATTCCCGTTTTGGAGACAAATTTTCCAACAATTTGGTCGTAAGCTATGTAAAAGTTGATGACGACCGCGATCCTTCCGGCGATCCGTTTCCTAGCGTAACCATCCGGGATGGAAATGGTAGCATTGTTTTTGGTGCTGAGCCATTTTCAACAGCCAACTTATTGGAACAAAAAATCTTCACTATCACCGACAACTTTGAAATTTACTCCGGAGCACACACCATTACCTTGGGCGGTACTTTCGAGTATGGCGAATTTAAAAATGTGTTTTTTGGAAGGAATTTTGGATCTTACACTTTTAATAACCTAAACGATTTTTTGACAAATCAGCCTGCGGATGCTTATTCAATCGGCTATTCTTTGTTGGGACAACGGTCAATCGGTGATAATTCAACCGGAGCAGCCGAATTTATAACATCCCAATTTGGTGCTTACATCCAAGATGACTGGAATCTTACCGACAATTTCAAACTAAACATAGGTGTCCGGATCGACGTTCCATATTGGAGAGACGGCATCGAAAATCCGATTTTCAACAACGAAACCATCCGATTGCTCCAAGCAGCAGGTAAAAACTTACAAGGCGCGAGAGTGGGCAAAGGTGTAAACGCTGATTTATACATTGCGCCAAGAGTAGGTTACAACTGGGATTTGTTTGGAAACAAAACGACACAACTTAGGGGTGGTTTTGGTGTCTTTACGTCAAGGCTTCCCTTGGTTTGGCCAGGTGGAACTTACAACAATAACGGGGTAACAGGTGGTTTTAGCACAGAAAGGGATTTTTCAAGCCCCGTCTTGTTTAATCCGGATGTCAACACCCAACAAGTGAGTGTAGAGCCCGGTTCAGGCGGCGTGGGCGGTAACATAGATTTGTTTGCACCTGATTTCAGGTTGCCACAAGTGTTTAAAGCCAACTTTGCAGTAGATCAAAAGCTTCCTATTTGGGGCTTGGTATTAAGCACAGACTTTATCTACACGAACAATATTAGTGCTATATATTATGAAAACTTGAATATCGGGGATGCCGTTGGCCGTACCAACGGAGCCGGCAGCCGCCCATTCTACAGTAGGAACGCGATTGACCGACGATTTGGCGGTATTTATTTAGCGTCAAACACTGATGAAGGATATTCATACAACTCAGCCGTAACCTTGAGCAAACCTTTCGAAAATGGTTTTAGCGGATCGGTAACTTGGAGCTTTGGTCGTTCAGAAGCGGTTTTTGATGGTACTTCTTCTCAAAACAGCTCGCAATGGAGAAATCAACAAACGGTAAACGGTAAAAACTCAAAATTGCCAACAACTATTTCAGACTTTTCAGCCGGACACCGCGTGATTGCCAACGTCTCTTACGAGAAAGCCTGGACTAAAAACATTAAAACGACTATTGGTTTGTTTTATGAAGGCTCCGAGAGCCGATCCATTTCTTATATCTACCGAGAAGGCCGCGACTTGCTAAACGATGATTCTTCCGACAGAGCGTTGATTTACGTCCCTGCCAGCCAAGGAGAAATTACCCTTAAAGAAGGTGCCAATGGATTTACAGCCCAACAACAATGGGAAGCTTTGGACGCGTTCATCCGCGGCAACTCATACCTCAACAGCAGAAGGGGAAAATTTGCAGATAGGAACGGTGAACAAGGCCCTTGGAGCGACATCGTGGATTTGAAATTGATTCAAGACTTCTCCATCGATGCGTTTGGCAAAAACCACACCTTGCAGTTTACGGCAGACATCTTCAACTTTACCAACATGATTAATAAAGACTGGGGTCGCAAAAAATTCGTTCCGAGCAACGTAGGTTTGTTGACTACAGAAACAGCCGGTGCAAACCCCGTGTTTAGCTTTAATCCAAACTCTTTTAAAGACGGAATCGAGCAGTTAGATGACTCAGGTATCCAAAGTTCAAGATGGCAAATGCAAATAGGTGTACGCTATATTTTTAAATAAAATTCTCAATATAATTTTAAAACCGCCCATCGTGGCGGTTTTTTTTTGAAATTGATTATCTTTGAAACAACCAAAAAATACGATATGTACACAACCCTCCAAACACTCCATTCTTATTGGGCTTATTTAGTCCTGTTGTTCATGATTTTATCGACTTTCAACGCGATAAGCGGCATTGCATCCAAAAGGGCATTTCAAAACCGTGATTTACGTGTGTCCCTATTCACACTGATTTTTTCGCATATCCAACTAATTATTGCCATCTTGCTGTATTTCTCTTCTCCATATTTTGAAATGCTGAAAAACAGTGGCATGGGGACTGTGATGAAAGACGCAACGCTCCGCCTTTACTTAGTCGAACATCCATTGATGATGATTTTAGCTATTACTTTTATCACCATCGGATTTTCAAAACACAAAAAGAAAACGGAAGATGCTAAAAAGTTTAAAACCATCGCCATTTTTTACGGGCTGGCACTTTTGTTTGTTTTAAGCAGAATTCCATGGAATCAATGGTTTTCGGCTTGATAATTTAAACGAAGTATAATCATAAACCCACATACGCTGTGGGTTTTATGTTTTCTAAAAATGAATACATCCATCCAATTTGATTATGTTTTTTGTGGTGCCGGTTTGGCAAGCTTGATGCTTGCGTACAAAATGAAATCGGAGGTGTTTTTTGAAAACGCGACAGTACTGATTATCGATCGTGAAGAAAAGAAAACTAACGATCGCACTTGGTGTTTTTGGGACGATAAGCCAAACATTTGGCAAGATCTTGTTGCTAAAAAGTGGACTGCTGCACTTTTTATAAATAAAGATATTTCTATCAGTCTCAAGCTTAAACCATTTGAATATCAAATGGTAGAAGGTATTGATTTTTATCAAAAAATTCAATCATTCTTAAATACTCAAAAAAATGTTCATTTTCTAAAAGATACGGTACTGTCGATTGAAGAAGAGAATAATCAGGTGTTTATTCAAATGGCATCGACGGGTATAATTCGCGCAAATAAAGTTTTTGACAGCCGATTTAACGCATCAATTCTCGAGAGCCAGTCGAATCATTTCTACCTCAAACAACACTTCAAAGGTTGGTTTATAGAAACCGAGAATGCAGTTTTTGACATTGGAAAAGTAACCTTTATGGATTTTTCAGTTGCGCAAAAAGGGAATACACGATTCATATATATACTCCCGTTCACAGAAAAGAAAGCTTTGGTGGAATACACCTTATTTTCTGAAAACCTATTGCCCGAAAGTGAATATGATGATGCAATTGAAGCTTATTTAAAAAAAATCGGAACCGGGGTTTACACCATCAAACGAATAGAAAAAGGCAACATCCCGATGACGTGTTTTCGGTTTGACAGTCTAAACAGTAAAAACGTTCTCCGAATCGGGTCGGCAGGTGGTTGGACAAAACCCTCTACCGGATTTACATTTAAAAATACAGAGCGAATTAGTACGAAGTTGATCAAATTTTTAAAAGAAAAAAACGATTTTAAGGAATTTAAAACACGAAGCCGGTATTGGTTCTACGATTTGATATTATTGGATGTTTTGGCGATGAATAATCATCTTGGTGCTTCTGTATTTTCAGCTGTTTTTCTCAAAAATAAACCTGAAAGTGTATTTCGCTTTTTAGATGGGCAAAGTTCATTAAAAGAGGAGATAAAAATCATTTTGTCTTGCCCTAAAAAACCCTTTATCAAAGCATTTGTAAGAAGAATACGGAAAGGGTTTTAATCTTTTTTCACCATCGCAATATGTGGAATACCGTCTTCTAAATAACCTTCTCCAATTTGCATAAATCCATGCGTTTCATAAAACTTTTTCAAATAGCGTTGTGCGGAAATTTTAATCTCCACGGTATCGAAATGATTTTCTATGGCTTGGATTGACTTTCTAATCAATTCGTGCCCCAATTTCAGTTTTCTGTAATTTTCATCAACCACCACACGGCCGATGCTTGCCTTGTCAAAATAATAACCCGGTTTGAAAAGACGCGTATAGGCTAGAATTTTATCTTCTTCTTTCCCGAATAAATGCAAAGCCTTATAATCTTTATTATCTAAGTCTTGATAAACACAATCTTGCTCAACGACAAATACTTGCGAACGCAAACGAAGTATAGGGTAGAGCTCCCAAATACTTAACTCTTCAAATTTTTTTAAATGCCAACTAATCATAAAAAAGAAATTTAATCAGTCTTGAACAATAAAATCTTTGGGATCTTCTTTTTGAAACTCGGGCTGTATGTTGACGTGGTTAATTTGAAATTGATCGTGTAGAATCTGCTCTATTTGTAGCAAAATAGCATTAAAATCGGTCAGCGTGATATCCTCCTTAAAATCGAGATGAGCCTCTAGATGCAACTCGTCATCGTTTAAATACCAAACGTGGATGTGATGCAATTTATTGACTTTAGGCACTTGGTGGACTGCTTCGACTAAGTCTTTTATATGAATGTGTTTAGGCGTAAAGAGCATCAAGAAACCAAATGATTTATTAGTCAGATCATATCCGACTACAATCAAGTACAAAGCAATAACCAGAGTTAAAAAACTATCAATCCAATAGATCTGATAGTATTTCATTAAAACACCTCCAATAAGAACCGCAACCGATGCCAACATATCTGTCAATAAATGAAGGTATGCAGAGCGCATGTTTATGTTTTTCTTTGAATCGCTGTGAAGTAATACAACACTGAGTCCATTTCCGATTATGGCAACCATAGAAAGCCAAATAACTAAACCGGTTTGAATCGGTTCCGGGTGATAAAATCTTTTAACAGCCTCTATTATTAAGAAAATTGCAATGACAATCAGTGTGAGCGCGTTGACAAAAGCAGCAATAATTTCGGCTCTTTTATAACCAAAAGTTTGATTGAGGGAAGCTTTTTTTCGAGCGAAATGATTGGCAGTATAACTGATGATGAGCGAGACTACGTCTGTAAAATTGTGTAATGCATCTGAAAGCAAAGCCAAACTCCCTGACAACAACCCTCCAATTATTTGGGCAGCAGTAATAAGGATATTTAATAAAATAGCATAAAAAAGATTGATGCCGTTTAGATGGGTATGAGAATGATTTTCTGCCATTTAATTGAACGGTATTTTATCGATTCGCTGTTGGTGACGCCCGTCTTCGAATGGCGTTTCAAGAAATACTTTCACCATTTCTAACGCCTGGTGTTGAGAAACAAATCGCGCGGGAATACTGAGTATATTTGCATTGTTGTGTAAACGTGCCAATTCGGTTAATTCTTTGTTCCAACAAAGAGCAGCGCGAACTTTTGGATGTTTGTTAGCTGTAATGGCCGCACCGTTTCCGCTGCCGCAGAGGATGATTCCAAAATCTGCTTTATGACCTGCAACGGCTTGTGCTACCGGGTGAATAAAATCCGGGTAATCTACACTTTGTTCGCTGTCGGTACCAAAATTTAAAACTTGGTGATTGGCACTTTCTAACAGTGTTTTAATGGCAAATTTGTAGGTAGTACCGGCATGGTCATTTCCAATGGCAATTTTCATATAAATGATATTAAATCGTTTACAAAGATACCAAACTTAAACGAAGATAATAAACAGTCGTGTTAATAAAAATTTACAATTACTTAACATTTAATAAATTATAATTTTACATTAATTGTGGAAAACTTTAGATAAATAAACATAAAAAAACTTTACTTATCCCAATATTTATATACTACAAGAAATACCTATTCAACAAAAAAAAAGATAGAAAAATAAATAAACAAAAAATGAACATTTAACCGTTTGTTGTAAACACAAAATAAGCCGGAATAGCGTATAGTTAATGTTCACTATTTTATATAAACAGTAGTTGATAATGAAACCAAAATAATTAAAAAAGAATAGATTACAGTATAAAAAGATGTGGATAAAAAAAAGAAAAAAAATAGCAACTTAAAATCAAAGAAAAAAATCATTTTTTTATAAACGCTATCAACACACCATTATAATCATCAATTTTTTTAGATTTTTATAAAAAACAAAATGATTATGTAATATAAATTGTTGATAAGAAAACAAAGCAATACTTTTTTAAGTTTTAGAAAAGAAACTTAACGCAATGACACTAAAACTTCTTTTGCCTCTTCTTGCCTAACTTGATTGGTGTGATCAAAAGTTTTATTGATAATGACGTAGCCTAATGCAACTCCTGTGATGAGGAGAATAAGAAAGAAAATTAATATTTTATAGACACGTTTCAAAGCTGAATATATTTTAACACCTTGAAATAGACGTAATTTAACAAAGATTGTTACACTTATCTTAATTTTTTTACTTCTGCAACCATCCAAAATATTATTCGTACTTTCAGCAGATAATTTTTAAACGCATTTATGAGTAAGAATAAAGGAAAAAAGAAAGGAAAATTAGAAAACAACATCCTTCAAATCCTACAAAAAAATGATACACTATCGTTAAACTATAAACAAATTGCAGCCAAGTTAGAAATGACAGATGCCAATAGTAGGAATCTTATTATCAAAGAATTAGCAGCATTGGTAGCCACTAAAAAAATAGAACAACCCGAAAGAGGAAAGTACAAAGCCATCAAAAGTACAGATTATCACGTTGGCAAATTAGACATGACTACTCGCGGAAACGGTTATGTTATCGTGGAAGGTTTAGATGACGATATTTTTATTCCATCAAACAACCTCAACCATGGTTTACACGGCGATGAGGTGGAAGTTTATATCTATCGAAGAAAAAGAAATGACAAATATGAAGGGGAAATAACCAAAGTAATCAAAAGAAAGAAGACAAATTTTGTAGGTGTACTCAAACTTCAGAAAAATTTTGGTTTTGTCATAACAGCCGATCCTAAAATGTACACCGATATTTTTGTGCCGATATCAAAGATAATGACTGCGCAAGATGGTGATAAAGTGATGGTCGAATTGGAAGATTGGCCAGAAAAAGCAGACAGCCCTTTTGGTCGTTTGGTCGACGTACTCGGTAAACCTGGTGAACACCAAACGGAGATTCATTCGATACTTGCCGAATACGGTTTGCCTTACGAATTTCCTAAAGAAGTGGAAGACTTTGCCGGACAAATTGATATCACCATACGCAAAGAAGAGATAGCCAAACGCAAGGATTTCAGAAACACACTCACTTTTACCATCGACCCAAAAGATGCCAAAGATTTCGATGATGCATTGTCATTTAAAGTATTGGATAATGGACTTTTTGAAATAGGGATTCACATAGCGGATGTGTCGCATTATCTGCTAGAAAATACCCTTCTTGAAAATGAAGCATACGAACGTGCAACTTCTATCTATTTGGTAGATCGCGTTGTGCCCATGTTGCCCGAAATATTGTCCAACAACGTATGTTCTTTGCGTCCAAAGGAAGAAAAATATACTTTCTCCGCTGTTTTTGAAATCAACAACAAAGCCGAAGTAATCAATCAATGGTTTGGACGAACTGTCATACTTTCTGACCAGCGTTTTACTTATGAGGAAGCTCAGTACATTATTGAAAATCAAACAAACACAATACCAGATAATATATCACTGTCACAAGAAACCTATCAGGTATCGGATGATATAAAAAATGCGGTACTCAAACTGAACGAATTAGCTAAAATTATGCGGAAAAAACGCATGAGCCAAGGTGCTATTTCATTTGATAAAGTGGAAGTAAAATTCAATTTAGACGAAAACTACAATCCGGTTGGGGTATTTTTTAAAATTTCGAAAGAAGCCAACCATTTGGTCGAAGAATTTATGTTGCTTGCCAATCGGCGTGTGGCTGAATTCATCGGTAAACAAAACCCGCCCAAAACTTTCGTTTACCGCATTCACGATGAGCCGGATATCAACAAACTCGAAAACCTTCAAGCAGTTATTTCCCGTTTTGGCCATTCCCTCAATTTAAAATCGAAACAATCTATCTCAGCTTCTCTCAACAAGTTATTGGGTGATGTAAGTGGTTTGAAAGAACAAAATTTGGTCGATACGCTCGCCATCCGAAGCATGAGCAAAGCAGTTTATTCCACCAAAAATATAGGTCATTATGGATTGGCTTTTGACTATTACACCCATTTCACCTCTCCCATTCGCCGCTATCCGGATGTGATGGTACACCGTCTTTTAGATTTTTATTTGAAAGGTGGAAAAAGCCAATCTGAAGAAGATTTTGAAGCCAAGTGCAAACACAGTTCGGAGATGGAATACTTAGCCTCAAGTGCCGAACGGGATTCCATCAAGTACATGCAGATTAAATTTATGCAAGATCACAACGACCAGTCTTTTGTGGGGGTTATTTCAGGGGTCACCGAATGGGGAATTTATGTGGAAATTGTAGAAAACAAATGCGAAGGGATGGTGAGAATCCGCGATATAAAAGACGATTATTATACCTTCGATGACAAACAATACGCACTAATCGGCTCGGTTACCAAAAATATGTACCAGCTTGGCGATGAGGTATTGGTGAAAGTAAAAAACACCGATCTCATAAAAAAACACTTAGATTTTCATCTCTTGGGAAAAAATCTATAATTTTAGAAGCAAATTTAAAAAATAGGAAAAACGGCTATAACATTAAACGATTTAACACGTTTACCAAAAAAATATAAAAATGAAAACTTACTTATTCCTCCTCCTTTTGCTCCCCGCAACTATTTTATCTCAAAACACCATTCACAAAGACTACGGTAATTTTGATGAAATAAAAGTACTCAACGGCATTTCCGTTAAACTCATCAAGGGTGAAGAAGGAAAAATCACCATCACCGGCGAAGAAGCCGACAATGTAGTAGTGATAAACAGAAATGGAAAACTTAGAATACGGATGCAAACCAAAAAAATTTTCAATGGAGATAAAACCCAAGTAACTGTTCAGTTCGACAAAATTGAAGTAATCGATGCCAATGAAAATTCCTACATTATTTCAAACGATGAATTGAACACCAACACTTTAATAATCAGAACACAAGAAGGCGCGGAAGTCAAAGCTCCCATCAACGTAGATCGCCTTGAAGTGAAAGCCGTATCAGGCGGTATCGTAGATGTGCGGGGAAGAGCCGATGTGCAAGATGTCGTCATCAATTCAGGAGGGCAGTATGATGCCAAAGAGCTAAAAAGCAAACAAACCACTGTGGTAGTCAACGCGGGAGGCAATGCCAAAATTTATGCTACTGATTTTGCCTCAGCTAAAGTGAGAGCCGGCGGTAGAATTGAAATTTATGGAAAACCCAAACAGGTCGATAAAGACACCTTCATTGGAGGCAATATCCTGTTGATGAATTAATTAAGTTTTTTATGTCTGAACACGCCCTAACTGCCATACCTATCGGTTTTTTGATGAGTTTTATGATAGGGCCTGTTTTTTTTGTTTTACTCGAAACAAGCGCTATCAAAGGCATACGCGCCGCGGTAGCTTTTGATGGGGGCGTTGTTTTCTCGGATGTTGTCTTTATCCTGATAGCCTATTTTACAAGCTATCAACTTCTTCAAAAACTCGAGGAAGAACCCGCACTTTTTATTATTGGCGGATTGATTTTGACTTTATATGGGATTATTTCGATGATAAAAGCCGGAAAAAATCAAAAAAGACTTCGAGAACTTGCTTTGAGCCCATTGATTCAGATTAAAAACAACTATCTCTCACTGTTTGCCAAAGGCTTTATGCTCAATTTTATCAACATTGGCGTGTTGGGTTTTTGGCTGGGATTAATCGTTGTCTTTGTTCCCAAATGGGACATGACTCCAAATGAAGTAATTTATTTTTTCTCCCTGATTATCGCATCTTATTTTTTTGTAGATCTTATCAAAATTGTTTTAGCCAAGCAACTGCAAGCAAAATTGACGACGCATCGAATTTTTCAAATCAAAAAAGGCATCGCCATCTTGCTCATCATTTTTGGCATGCTGCTCATGGCTCAGGCTTTCTTTCCGGAGAATTCTCATAAATTGGAAAAAGTGATGAAGCGGGTTGAGTGAATCCTTTGAAAGTTTAATTAAGTTTGTATTTTTATAGATTCTTTTTTTCTAATAAACATTTAGAAGTTTCAAAAATCAATAAATGTTTATTCTTTTTATAGCCAGGATTGTTTTAAGTATTGTGGTTTCTAATCTTGGAAATGAAAAAAAATTGGTGCGGCCAATGCCTTTTTCATATCTTTAATATTTTCTCCGCTTATTGGCTTATTGTTGGTAATAGCCTCCTCGACAGCAGAAAGACAATTTATGAAAATGCCTGCAGAAGCCAAAAATCTTTCTAATAAATCTTATAAATATTATGAAATGAAAGATTACGATAACGCACTCGATTTTTCTATAAATCACTTCAGTTAGACTCAAAAAATCCTACAATACATTATAATTTGGCTTCGTTGTACTCTTTAAAAAAGGACAAAGAAAATACTTTCTTTCACATTAAACGAGCTATTTAGGAAGGTTACAAAAACTATGATGCTTTTCAGAAAAATTCAGATTTTGATTTTATTAGAAACTGTGCTGAATTTAATGATTTCGTTTACAATGGTTATAAGTTCGACAAAAAAAACTTTTATATCAGATAAGTACGCCGAATTAGAAAAAATTTCAGTTTTAAAAGAAAAAGGAATTCTGACGGAAGATGAGTTTATTTCTGAGAAAAATAAGATACTTTCAGGGAAAAAATAATTTTACTAAATAACTTCATAACAATTGTGTTTACGAGTCTAACTCAGACTAAACCATCCTCTGACTTCTCGACTGCGCTCGAAGGGACATGAGAAAAAATAACTTGAATCTTACGCTCTTTTTTCCCCTTAAAAATACAGTATCTTTGTGCAAAATTGTTTGTGACAAACTGTCTATGAAGAACATCCGAAATTTCTGCATCATTGCCCATATTGACCACGGCAAAAGTACATTAGCCGACCGTCTTTTGGATGCTACCGGATCGGTGACCGCCCGGGAAAAACAAGATCAGTTGCTGGACAACATGGATTTGGAACGCGAGCGCGGCATTACCATCAAGAGCCACGCCATCCAAATGGATTACGAATACAAAGGCGAAAAATACATCCTCAACCTGATAGACACGCCCGGTCACGTCGATTTCTCCTACGAAGTGTCTCGCTCTATCGCTGCCTGCGAAGGTGCTCTGCTGATAGTGGATGCGGCGCAGAGTATTCAGGCACAAACCATTTCAAATTTGTACCTCGCGCTCGAACACGATTTGGAAATCATCCCGGTGCTTAATAAGATAGATTTACCCAGTGCCAACCCGGAAGAAGTGACGGATGACATCGTTGAAATGCTGGGATGTAAACCCGAAGAGGTCATCCACGCCAGTGGTAAAACCGGTTTTGGTATTGAAAATATTCTTTCGGCTATCATTGAAAAAATCCCACCACCCAAGGGCGACCCCGATGCGCCTTTGCAGGCATTGATTTTCGATTCGGTTTACAACTCATTCAGAGGTGTTGAGACTTATTTCAGAATCATGAATGGTGAAATCAGAAAAGGGCAAAAAATTAAATTCATGGCAACTGGAAACACCTATTTTGCAGATGAAGTAGGCACGCTCAAGTTGATTCAACATCCCAAAGAAATTGTCCGAACCGGCGATGTGGGCTATATCATCACAGGCATCAAAGACGCTCGCGAAGTGAAAGTCGGCGACACCATCACTTTGGCAGAAAGGCCTTGCGAGAAGTCGATAGAAGGTTTTGAAAACGTGAAGCCGATGGTTTTTGCGGGCATTTATCCGGTTGACACCGAAGATTATGAAGACCTGCGTTCGGCCATGGAAAAATTGCAGCTCAACGATGCTTCTCTGGTTTTTTTACCTGAGAGTTCGGCCGCTTTGGGATTTGGTTTCCGTTGCGGATTCCTCGGCATGCTTCACATGGAAATTGTGCAAGAACGGCTCGAGCGAGAGTTTGATATGAGTGTGATTACCACAGTCCCAAATGTTTCTTACCATGCTTTCAGTAAAAAGCACCCCGAACAAATCATCGTGGTGAACAACCCTTCAGATTTGCCGGATCCCTCAAGCCTTGACCGGGTAGAAGAACCCTATATCAAAGCAACTATCATAACCAAATCGGATTTTGTGGGCAATGTGATGTCGCTTTGTATCGAGAAAAGAGGGGTTATTACCAATCAAACCTATCTCACGCCCGAACGGGTAGAACTTACCTTTGATATGCCTTTGTCTGAAATTGTATTTGATTTTTACGATCGGCTAAAAACCATTTCCAAAGGATATGCGTCTTTTGATTATTCTCCGATTGGCCTGCGCGAATCGAAATTAGTGAAAGTGGATATTTTGCTCAATTCACAACCGGTGGATGCGCTTTCATCTTTGCTTCATGTGGACAATGCACACAACATAGGCAAGAAGATGTGCGAGAAACTCCGCGAGCTCATTCCGCGGCAACAATTTGATATTCCGATTCAAGCGGCTATTGGAGCGAAAATAATATCTCGAGAGACCATCAAAGCCTTGCGAAAAGACGTGACTGCAAAATGTTATGGCGGTGATATTTCGCGTAAAAGAAAACTGCTCGAAAAACAGAAAAAGGGGAAAAAGCGTATGCGCCAGGTCGGCAATGTCGAGATTCCCCAAGAAGCTTTTATGGCAGTGTTGAAGCTGAATGACTAACCGTTTCCTGTAGATTGATTTCAGTCTCCGATAAGGCATCTATCGATTTTCCGATATACACTAATTTGTATCCTTTTTCAACCGGTATATTTTCTTTGGAGGAAAGAATATGCAGGGTTCCGTTAAAATCTTTGATAAAAAGTGGAACGGCAGTTTCCGAAGTTTCTAAGTTGCGTTTGAGTTGATTAAAATGACGGGCAGATTGCAATTTTATTTCATTCACGATGGGAAAGACAGAGGCAACGTCCATCAATTTTCGATAGTCAGCCGTGTCGGAAAACAGACTTTGTGGGATAATTTTTTCGGGACGATCTATTTCTTCTGAAGTTATAAGCCTAAAAGCTCCGTTCTCACCAAATTCTTTTTTAAACCGTTGCAATGAAAACTCGTTGACTTCGGTACTTCCGGTCAACGCCATCAAAAAGCCAATGTCGCTCAATTCGATATCTTGCGATAAATCGTCTTCATAAATATTGGCTTCAAATGCATATAATCCCAATTTCTTTGCTTTTTCTACATTCACTTTATTGCTGTCTATCAATACCACATGCCGATTATTTTTTTTCAGGTAAGAAGCAATCAACCGGGAAATTTTGTTGGCACCGATAATCATTATCCCGCCGGATACATCCAGATACACGCCTAATAATTTAGCGACAGGGCGGGCAGTGGTGGCGTTGAGCAAAACGGTTCCAAGCACAATCAAAAAAACCAAAGGTGTAATGTATTGGGCATCTGCAACACCCAAAGATTGAAGTTCCAATCCGAAAAGAGAAGCGATACCGGCAGCGACAATTCCGCGCGGGCCAACCCAACTGATAAATAATTTTTCATTGGTGCGAAGCCCGGACCAGGCTGTGCTGACAAATACGGACAGTGGCCGCAGAATTAAGATAACAACAAAAAACAACAACAATGCTTTCCAATTGTAAACCAACAGCATATCTTCGACATTTATGTTTGCTGCAAGCAGAATAAATAAAATGGAAATCAACAAAATGCTCAAAGACTCTTTGAAATGCAAAAGTTCTTGAATGTTTGGCAGATTTATATTTGCTAAGATTAAACCCATCATGACAACCGACAACAGACCTGAGTCAGAGGCTACATAATTCGAAAACACAAAAACCGCCATAACTGCCGAAAGGGAAACGACATTTTTTAGATACTGTGGAATCCAATTTTTTTTGACTAAGAAATATAAAACCCAGGCGGCGACAAAACCGGTCAGCAATCCGGAAAGGACGATTTTCACAAATTCCCACAAAATATTGATTGTATCGACCCCCGTGAAATCTACGCGGATGTATTCAAAAACCAGTACGGCTGCTAACGCCCCAATTGGGTCAATCAAGATACTTTCCCATTTCAAGATAGTGGTCACGTCTTTTTTTAGTGGAATATTCCTCAAAATGGGGGCAATCACGGTAGGGCCGGTCACGATAATCAATGAAGCAAACAAAAAGGAAATAGGCCAACTCAGATGAAAGGCAAAGTGGGTGGCGAGCCCCCCCAAAAAAAAGGTAATAACCGTGCCTAAAGTAATGAGCCTTAAGATTGATCCGCCCACATTCAATATCTCACTCTTTTTCAGGGTCAGGCTGCCTTCAAATAAAATAATCCCGATGGAAAGAGACACAAAATTATAAAGCCCTTTGTCCGGGAAAAGACCTTCTTCACCATTCCAAACCGGCTCAATCCACTTGGTTCCGTCCTGCGTAAAAAAAGTAGAAACAGGCCCGACGATTAAGCCGATCAAAATCAAGGGCAGGATTGCCGGAATTTTCAGCCGCCAAGCTGTCCATTGTGCCAAAATTCCAAAAATAACAATACCGCCGATTTCAGACATAATTTTTTTTTTAACAAGATAAACTTTAATCTCAAAAAGTCGATATAAAAATATAAATTTGTTAACAATTACATAATTAAATAAATGCAAGAGGGTTAATTTTCCAAGAATTTTTAATTTGCGGACAAATTGACAGCTAAGGCCAACACCCCATTTCAGTGAAATTATATTCTGTAGAAACCCAAAAATTCAAATTAGACGGTGGAGCCATGTTTGGTGTGGTTCCCAAAACGATTTGGAACAAAACCAACCCGGCCGATGCCAACAACCTCATCGAGATGGCAGCCCGTTGTTTGCTTATTGAAGATGGTAAAAAATTGATTTTGATTGATACCGGCATGGGTGAGAAACAATCCGATAAGTTCTTTGGCTATTATTCGCTTTGGGGCAATGATATTTTAGAAAAATCGCTCGCTAAGCACGGCTTTCACCCCCGTGACATCACCGATGTATTCCTGACGCACCTGCATTTTGACCATTGTGGCGGCGCCATCCGGAGAATTTCGGAAGAAACCTATGCACCTTTTTTCGAAAATGCCCGCTTTTGGAGCAACGAAAATCATTGGAAATGGGCAACCGAACCCAATTCACGCGAGAAAGCCTCTTTCCTCAAGGAAAACATTTTTCCCATTGAGCAGAGCGGGCAGCTTCATTTTGTTCAATATGAAAAATCAAGTGTTTTTACGCATATTCCCGAATTGGGTTTTGACCTGTTTTTTGCTGACGGACACACCGAAAAGCAAATGATTCCCGTCATTTCCTACCGCGAAAAAAAAATTGCTTTTTCAGCCGACCTGTTGCCAACGGCCGGTCACGTCCCCTTGCCTTATGTAATGGGCTATGACACGCGCCCGCTCCTTACCATGGAAGAAAAAAAACAATTCCTCAATTTGGCAGTCGAACAAAATCTACTCTTGTTTCTTGAGCACGACCCGTATCACGAAATCATCACGCTTCAACACACCGAAAAAGGAGTCCGTTTAAAAGAGGTTTTAAGAAGTGATGAGGTCTTTTAGTAAATTACGAATTATGAATTACGATTAACGATTTTTGATTTTGTCTTGCCTATTACCCATTGGCTTTTGGCTAATTCCTAATAACATTAAGGAATAACAGATAACAAATAACAAATTTTCAATATCACACTAACATTTATAACATGAAACACACCTCAAAAATTCTATTACTTGCCGTTTTATTCTCATTGTTGCAAAGCTGCGGTGGCATACCGGAAATTCTCTCAACGCCTATCCAAAACATAGACAGTACGCCGGTCAAAACTTCAAAACTCTCTGAAAATGAGCTCAAAAGTTGGATGAATTTAGACTTGGTTACAGACACTGTTCCCGGGATGAGTGTCAATAAAGCGTATGCAGAACTTCTAAACGGGAGAAGCGGAGTCAAAGTTATCGTGGGCATCGTTGATTCCGGCGTTGATATTGAACACGAAGATTTGGCTTCAATTATTTGGATTAATGCAAAAGAAATTCCCAACAACGGGAAAGACGATGACAAAAACGGTTATGTCGATGATATACACGGTTGGAATTTTCTCGGAGAATCGGTTCATGAAAATTTGGAATTGACGCGAATTGTCAAGCGAAACAAAACCCGGTTTGAAGGCAAAACCGAAAGCCAGATTGTCGCTGCCGACAAAGCAGATTTTGCTGACTACCAAAGAGCCAAAAAGGCGTTAGACGAGAAACTCAAAGAAATGGAAGCACCCAAACAACAACTCGATTTTATCGTAACAGTTGACCAAACCCTCAAAGATTATCTCAAGAAAACAACATATACCAAAGAAGATGTTGAGGGTATCAATTCGGCTGATCCCAAAGTACTTCAATCACGAAACATCATGTTGCAAGTATTGTCAAACAGTACAAAAGAAGATTTCGAAAAAGAACTGGCCGAATTCAAAGAGTATATTTCCGGCCAGTTAGATTACAACCTGAATGTGAATTTTGACGGCAGAAAAGTAGTTGGAGACGACCCTTACAACTACAACGATCGTAATTACGGCAACAACAACGTGATGGGCCCGGAAAAAAAACAAATCGAACACGGAACCCATGTTTCCGGAATCATCGCTGCCATCCGTAACAACAACATCGGGATGAACGGCGTGGCAAACCATGTAGCAATCATGCCCGTTCGTGCCGTACCTGATGGTGACGAGTACGACAAAGACATCGCACTTGGCATTCGCTACGCGGTGGACAACGGCGCAAAAGTTATCAACGCAAGTTTTGGTAAATCGTTTTCACCCAACAAGAAATGGGTTTATGATGCCATCAAATACGCTGCTTCCAAAGATGTATTAATCGTGCATGCCGCCGGAAACGACAATATGTTTTTGGATGACCCCAACAGTTATAACTTTCCAAACGACCAAGAAAAAGGAAGTCCTACAGAATTTGCCGACAACATGTTGACCGTAGGCGCAATCGGCTATAAATACGGATCAGACATCGTTGCGAGATTCTCCAATTACGGCAAAATCAACGTAGATGTTTTCGCGCCTGGTGTAAAAATATGGTCAACCACGCCGGACAATACGTATGAATACATGCAAGGGACTTCCATGGCTTCACCTGCCGCCGCCGGAGTTGCCGCTATTATTCGGTCGTATTATCCTAAACTTTCTGCCGTTCAAGTCAAAAAAATCATCATGGATTCGGGACTTAAAATCAACAAAGTGGTGGTGGTTCCGGGCGGTGATGACACCAAACCCTTTGCCGATTTGTCCAAAACCGGAAGTATCGTCAACCTTTACAACGCCATCATTTTGGCAGACAGATTGTCGAGAGGTTTGAAATAGTTTTTTCTTTTAAAATATTCAAAATGAACAAGATACATCGATTAATTTTTTTCTTCACAATTATTTTAAACATTTACTCGGCACAAGCGCAATCCTCCGACGGTTATTGGCAGCAACACGTCAACTACATCATGGATTTGGATATGAACGTCCAAAACTATCAATACAGAGGGAAGCAAACGCTGGTTTACACCAACAACTCACCCGATACTTTGCAACAGGTTTTTTACCACCTCTATTTCAATGCCTTTCAACCCGGCAGCGAGATGGATGTACGCTCGAGGACTATTCGAGATGCCGATTCGAGAGTGGCAGACCGTATCAGCAAACTACTACCGGACGAGATTGGTTTCCTGAAAGTGGCCAACCTCAAGCAAGACGGCATAGCCATCCAAGCGAAAACAATAGGCACCATCCTTCAAGTCCCTCTTGCCAGTCCGATTTTGCCCGGCACAACGACTACTTTCACGCTTGATTTTAACGGCCAAGTCCCTGTTCAAATCCGCCGTTCGGGTCGGAACAATGCCGAAGGTGTGGCGCTTTCCATGACGCAATGGTTCCCGAAATTGGTCGAATACGATTTTGAAGGATGGCATCCGGATTCCTATATTGCACGTGAATTTCACGGTGTTTGGGGTGACTTTGACGTGACCATCAACATCGATAAAACCTACACTGTGGGTGCCAGTGGTTATTTGCAAAACCCGAATGAAATCGGCCATGGCTATCAGGACGCGGGAGTTACTCCCCCAAAAGTAAAAGGCGATAAACTCAAATGGCATTTTATCGCGCCACAGGTGCACGATTTTGCTTGGGCGGCCGACCCAGAATATATTCACGACACCTACCCGGGCCCGAACGGTGTGACACTCCATTTTTTATATAAAAACAAACCGGGAATTATAGATAATTGGAAAAAATTACAACCCGATACTGCGGCGTTTATGAAGTTTTACAACAAACATGTCGGAAACTATCCTTACAATCAGTATTCGGTCATTCAAGGTGGCGATGGCGGTATGGAATATGCCATGCTCACGCTCATTACGGGTGAACGCAAATACGAAAGCCTAGCCGGCGTGACCGCTCATGAGTTAGCGCACTCCTGGTTTCAGCATGTTTTGGCTTCCAACGAAAGCAAAAACGAATGGATGGACGAAGGATTTACCACCTACATTTCCACCGAAGCGGAGAATGTGGTTTTAAATGAAAACAAGTCCAATCCGCACCAGGGTTCTTACCGTGGCTATGTCCGATTGGCTACTTCGGGGCTTGAAAAACCACAAACAACGCATGCCGACCGTTATGAAACCAACTTCGCCTACGGCATTGCCGCTTACAGCAAGGGCGCGATATTCTTGGAACAATTGGGTTATGTCATCGGGAAGGAAAACCTCGCGAAAACCCTCAGGCGATATTACAACGATTTCAAATTCAAACATCCGGCGCCCAACGACATCATGCGTGTGGCTGAAAAAGTTTCGGGCATCCAATTGGACTGGTATTTGACCGATTGGACCAAAACCACCAACACCATCGATTATGCGGTGAAAGAGGTAAACAAATTGGAAGGAAAAACAACTGTTACCTTGTCTCGAATCGGCTTGATGCCGATGCCGATCGATCTTCAAGTGGCTTTTGACGATGGAAGTACTGCAAATTATTACATTCCGCTGCGGATGATGTTCGGACAAAAACCCACTGAAGGCATACTGAGAACCGTTCTGCCCGATTGGGCTTGGGCTTATCCTGAATATACTTTCGATATTGACAGCAACAAAACGATACAAAAAGTTGTCATTGATGCATCCGAAAGAATGGCAGACATCAACAGGGAAAACAATGTGTTTGAGGCAAAAGGGAATTAAGAAGCAAGACTCAGGACTCAAGATTTATCACATTGTTAATTTAGTATAGTTTTCTTTGTGTTCCTTTGTGAAATTTTCTTTGCGAACCTTTGTGGTTATCTTTTTTTACCACAGAGAACACAAAGGCTTACACAAAACCCACAAAGTTTAAAAAATAAGGATTATTATAAAAATTAACAGTACCGTGTTTATTTCTGTCCGGATTCTTGAGTCCTGAATCTTTTGTAGAAACAATTTAAATCGATGAACCAAAAATTTCCAAAATCGGAAAAACTCAAATCCACCAAAACCATCGAGCGGTTGTTCAAAGAAGGTTTGGTGTTGACCGCCTATCCGTTTAAGGTGGTTTGTCTTCCCGACACATTTGAAGTAAAAAATTTTCCCGTCAAAGCAGGGGTTTCCGTATCCAAACGCAATTTTAAAAAAGCCGTTGATCGCAATCGCATCAAAAGATTGATGCGGGAAGCTTACCGACGGAATAAGTATCTCATTTTTAACAAAATATCAACACCTTATGCCATCATGTTTTTATATCTTGGCAAAGAAATTCCAACCTTAGACAAAACCGATCAATACATCATTGTGCTGATAAACAGGTTTTTAAAAGAATTGGAAAACAAGCCGGATAAAAAGAAAGCTGATGAGCTTATTTAAACGTTAAATTAATGCCATGAGAAAAAAAATTACGCTGCGCCTACTGCTCCTGCTGTTGATACCTCTGTTGCTGATTTCTGCGGCAACCTACAAAAGTGAATTCTTCGAAATTGCCAAACAGATAGAGATTTTCACCACGCTTTATAAAGAAGTCAACATGAACTATGTGGATGAGGTCAATCCTGCTGCTTTGATGGACAAAGCCATCAAAGAAATGTTGGACGACTTGGATCCTTATACGGTTTTTATGAACGAGCAAGACGTTGAAGATGCAAAAATCAGAAGCTCGGGCGAGTATTCCGGTATCGGCGCACTCATCAAAATTAAGAAGGATCGTTTGTTGGTTGTTGAGCCGTTTAAAGATTATCCGGCCGATCAAGCAGGACTCAAGGCCGGCGACGAAATTATCAAAATTGGCGATGTGAATGTGGCAGATGTGAAAGACGATGCGAGTACCTTGCTAAAAGGTGCGCAAGGCTCGAAAATTTCATTGACTTTTTTGCGTAACGGCAATACGATGAATACGGAACTTAACCGCAAAGACATTGAAGTGGATGCCGTGCCGTTTTATAAATTGATAGGTGGGAAAACAGGATATATCGTTTTGAATGAATTCAGCCGAAAAGCCACCTCACAGGTTACCGATGCCATCCGTGATATGAAAATAGACGGATTGCAAAACATCATTTTAGACCTTCGCGGCAACCCGGGCGGATTGCTGAACGAAGCCGTTGATATTGTCAATCTTTTTACTCTCAAAGGGCAATTGGTGGTCTCAACCAAATCGAAAGTCGAAAAGTTTAACAATATCTATCTGACTCGAAAAAACCCGTTGGACACCGAAATCCCACTCGTTATTTTGATAAATGGGCGTAGTGCTTCTGCCTCTGAAATTGTTTCCGGCTCGCTTCAAGATTTGGACAGAGCGGTCGTTCTAGGCTCTCGAAGTTTTGGGAAAGGCTTGGTACAAAGGCCCAAACCGTTGTTGTACGGCACGCAGGTAAAGATTACCATTTCGCGCTATTATATACCTTCCGGCAGGGGAATTCAAGCCCTTGACTATCAAAACAGGGACGAAAACGGCAACGCCCAACGAATTGACAAAAAAAATGTACAAGCCTTTAAGACCAAAAACGGACGCACGGTGTTTGACCACGGTGGGATTATGCCCGATGTACAAATTGAAAATCAACAGTTAAGCCCCATCACTAATGCGTTGCTAGCAGAAGATTTGATTTTTGATTTTGCTTCGCAATATTTTTACAACCATGCAACCATACAACCTTCAGATTTTCGATTGACCGACAAAGATTTTGAAGAATTTAAAACATTTGTAAAAAAACAAAAATTCAATTATCAAACCCTTACCGAAAAATCTTTAACCCTGACCATTGAAGCGGCAGGAAAGGACAGTTTTAACACCGGGTTACAAAACGATTTGAATCAAATCAAGGGAAAAATAGAGGTAGAAAAACAAGCCATGCTCGAGGCCTCCAAGCCCGAAGTGCTTGCCCAACTGACAGACGAAATCGTCAAGCGTTACGCTTACCGGAAAGGGCTGTACGAATACTATCTGACCCACGATGCTAGCATCCTCAAAGCACAGGAGATATTGGGAAACCCCAAACAGTACAACAGTATTTTGGGAATCAAATAAGCCAGGATTTTGTCGATAAGAATTTTTATAAAATTTGTTTCCGCTCAAAACTTATCTTAATTTAGCCCAAACAAATTTAGATTTTCCCACTATGAGTTCAGACAAAGAAGCCAAACTGAAAGCCTTGAAGCTTACTCTCGATAAACTAGACAAAACCTACGGCAAAGGAGCCGTGATGAAATTGGGCGACAGAGCCATAGTCGAAACAGAAGTGATTCCTTCCGGTTCTTTCGGATTGGATTTGGCTTTGGGTGTTGGCGGCTATCCGAGAGGGCGCGTGATTGAGATTTACGGACCCGAATCGTCCGGTAAAACAACGCTTACGCTCCACGCGATTGCGGAAGCACAGAAAGCCGGTGGCATTGCTGCTTTTATCGATGCTGAACACGCTTTCGATCGGTTTTATGCCGAAAAGTTAGGCGTGGATGTTGACAACCTCATCATCTCGCAACCCGACAATGGCGAGCAAGCCTTAGAGATTACAGACAATCTCATCCGTTCTGGGGCGATAGACATTGTTGTGATTGACTCGGTTGCAGCGTTGACCCCCAAAAGCGAAATTGAGGGAGAAATGGGCGATTCCAAAATGGGGCTTCATGCCCGTTTGATGTCGCAAGCACTCCGAAAACTTACCGGCAGCATCAGCAAAACCAATTGCACGGTTATATTCATCAACCAATTGCGCGAAAAAATAGGTGTGGTGTTCGGCAATCCCGAAACTACCACCGGAGGGAATGCACTCAAATTTTACGCTTCCGTCCGGCTCGACATCCGCCGTGCCACGCAAATCAAAGACGGTGAAAATGTCATCGGGAACCTCACCCGTGTGAAAGTGGTCAAAAACAAAGTGGCTCCGCCGTTCAAAACCTGTGAGTTCGACATCATGTACGGCGTAGGCATCTCCAAAGTAGGCGAAATCCTCGATTTGGCCGTGCAATACGAAATTGTTAAAAAAAGCGGATCGTGGTTTAGCTACGGTGATACCAAACTCGGCCAAGGCCGCGATTCG
>PFUR01000038.1 GCA_002790195.1 Flavobacteriales bacterium CG_4_9_14_3_um_filter_40_17 | reverse complement strand
AACATTCAATGACCGACTCAATTTTGACGGTGTTGTGCTTACCAAGCTCGATGGAGATACACGTGGTGGAGCAGCTTTGTCTATTAAGTCCATCGTCAACAAACCCATTAAGTTTGTGGGAACAGGTGAAAAAATGGATGCCATCGATGTGTTTTATCCCGAGCGAATGGCGGAGCGGATTTTGGGTATGGGCGACATCATTTCATTGGTAGAAAAAGCACAAGAACAATTTGATGAGGGAGAAGCGAGAAAGTTGCAGAAGAAAATTGCCAAAAATCAATTTGGTTTGGATGATTTTCTCTCTCAAATTCAGCAGATGAAAAAAATGGGCGACATGAAAGATTTAATGGGAATGATACCCGGTGTGGGAAAAGCTATCAAAAATGTGGACATCGACAACGATTCTTTCAAGCATATCGAAGCTATCATCCAATCGATGACACCTGCTGAACGACGTAACCCCACCATTCTCAATACAAGCCGAAAAAAACGAATCGAAAAAGGTTCGGGAACAGATGTTCAGCAAATTAACCAACTGCTCAAACAATTTGAGCAAATGGCAAAAATGATGAAAATGATGCAGGGCGGAGGAGGCAAGCGTGTGATGGAAATGCTCGGAAAGTTGCAATAAATATACCCTAACCGATGCTCTTTACTACTTCTTTTTTGGCTTCTTTTCGCGAGCCGTCAAAACCGCTGATGCCACTCACGGTGGTATATTTCATCACATATTTTTTATCTGGAAAGATACGTTGATATGCACTCTGACACATCAAGGTAGCTTCGTGAAACCCGCAAAGAATCAACTTGAGTTTGCCCGGATAAGTATTTACATCGCCAATCGCATACACCCCCGGAATATTGGTTTGATAATCAAGCGAGTTGTTTACTTTGATGGCATTTTTCTCTATCTCCAATCCCCAGTCAGCTATCGGGCCTAATTTAGGTAAAAGACCGAATAAAGGAATAAAACAATCCGTTTCTACAGATAAATTTCCTTCTGTTTGATGCAGAATTGTTACACTTTCAAGTTTTTCAACACCTTGCAAACCAATTACTTCTGCATCTGTTATGAGTTGGATTCGGCCAAGTTTAGAAAGTTCCTCTACTTTCTCCACCGAATCTAATGCACCTCTGAATTCTTTTCGCCTGTGGACTAAAGTTACTTCGGCTGCTACATCCGCCAAATATATAGCCCAATCTAAGGCAGAGTCGCCGCCACCGGCAAGGACAACTCTTTTGTCTCGATAAATTTCAGGATCAAATATGGTGTAACTAACCCCTTTTCCTTCATAAAATTCAATTTTTTCAAGCGGTGGTTTTCTCGGTTCAAAAGAACCCAAACCACCGGCTATGGCAACGACGGGCGCATGGTGTTGAATTCCTTTGCTCGTAGTTACGATAAAGGTGCCGTCTTCCAATTTTTCTAGTGTTTCTGCACGTTGGTCAAGGCTGAATCCTGGATGGAACGGTTTGATTTGTGCCATTAGATTGTTGACCAAATCGCCAGCCAACACCTCCGGAAAACCGGGTATGTCGTAGATGGGTTTTTTTGGGTAAATTTCCGAACACTGTCCACCCGGTTGGGGAAGGGCATCGATTAGGTGGCATTTTAATTTAAGGAGTCCGGCTTCAAACACGGTAAAAAGTCCTGTTGGCCCAGCTCCGATGATGATGATATCAGTTTTAATCATGATTTTTTTTGAGTAATAATGCAGTGTGTTTATTTAAAATCTCTGTTTTTTCTTTTAATTCGCCGTGGAGTGTAGCCCGATATAAATGGAGGTTTTCAATTAATTCGTCCATATCTTCGGGCAAGGATTCTTCAAAAAATTGACGCAATCTTTTTGCTAAAGTAGGGGATTTCCCTTGAGTCGAAATAGCCAATTTCAGATTGCCTTTGGTAACAATACCACCCAAATAGAAATCGCAATATTCAGGTGTGTCGGCTACATTAACCAAGATATACCTTTCTTTGGCATCGTGGTATATTTGTTTGTTGACTGCTACATCGTTTGTTGCGGCAATGACCAAATGTTTTTGGTATAAAATATTGGGTGCGTAGGCACGTTGAATCATTGGTATTTGATGTGCTTCTGCCAATTTTTTGATTGGATCTGAAAATTCTTTTGACAACAAAGTCACGTTCGCATTTGGACTCGATTTGAGCATAAACGATAGTTTTTCAAAACCTACATAACCGCCCCCTACAATCAATACATTGAGTTGGGAAAGTTTTAAAAAAACTGGGTACAACGGATTTTTTTCGGACGGCATGTTTTAAGCGATAAGAAGTTCTTGTAGTTCGACACGGATTCCGGATAGTTCCTTTCTCAACCGCACTGTTTCTCCCAACACGATGATGGAAGGTGTTCCCAAATTGGCCTCAGCAGCACGTTCAGCTATATTTTTAACAGTTCCAACAATTATTTTTTCCTCGGAAGTGGTTCCATTTTGAATGATGGCCACCGGCAGTTCGCTTTTGCCGAGTGCTTCTAAAATAGAAACTATTAGTGCGAGTTTTGCCATGCCCATCAGTACGACAACTGTAGCCGATGATTGAATAGCCAAGCGTAAATCATTTGTCAACCGACTGTCGAAAGCGGTTCCGCTCACCACCCAAAAACTACTCGAAACCGTGCGATGTGTCAGCGGAATCCCAGCATTTTCGGGTACAGCTATTGCGGATGAAATTCCCGGTACACTTGTCGTTTCGATGCCAAAACTTTTCACATAAGCCATTTCTTCATAACCCCGTCCAAACACAAATGGGTCTCCTCCTTTGAGCCGGACAACATGCCCCAAAGTAATAGCATAATTGACCAACATATCATTGATTTCATCTTGTGAATAAGCTTTAAACCCCCGGCGTTTCCCGACAAAAACTTTTTGTGCATGCGCGGGCACATGGGCTAACAAGACCTTGTTTACCAATGCATCATAGAGGACTGCATCGGCAGACTGAAGTGCTTTTATACCCTTGATGGTCAACAAATCCGGATCACCCGGGCCGGCACCAACCAAAGTGACTTTAGGATGCAGTTTCATGTGCTTGTGTTTTTTCTCGGTATAATTGAACTGTTTTCAAAAGGCTAACTGCCTTTGCTAAATATTGTTGTGCAAAACTTTCGCTCGGTTCATTTTTGTTGATTTGATAAATTGTATCAGCGAAAGAACCTGAAAGTTGAATTTTTCCGGTTTTGATAAAGTGTTCGTCAAACAGGCTGATGATGTTTGCCTGCGAATTGGTTTCCACATTTTCTGACAACAACAAAGCTTTTGCCGTATTAATTGATGCGTTATACGAATGATAAATGCTGTCTGAAAAGTGACGAGCATCGAAGGCTGATTTTGCCAAATCGATTTTTTCTTCACTCTCAAGGAGTAAAGTAGAAATCAAATCAATGACTACTCCGGCGCATTCTCCCACACCGATGGCTTGCACATAAGCTTCGTCATGCCCCCAATCAATAAACTCTTCAGGAGTCATCAAAGTGGTGTCTGCCAAAGATTTTAGCAATTCATAGAAATAGTTTTTCCCTTGGCGGTCGTAATAATCCAGATAATTTTCACCTTTGTTGGCCGCCGATTCATAATCATCTAACAGCAGTCTCAGCGCTTGCGGCCCGCGCTTGCTGGGAACTTTGATGACTTTGTCCGAAAAACGGCCTTCGCCGTTTCCGAGTGTCCCGCCGCCGAGCAATATCTGCAAAGCAGGTGCTACCTGGCCGCCCTGACGGATAGACATCCCCTGAAAACCGATGTGCGCCATGTTGTGCTGCCCACAGGCGTTCATACATCCGCTTATTTTGATAAGCAAATTTTTGTTGTTCAAGTATTGTGGATATTCTTCCGTCAATAATTTCCCCAATTCTTTCGCGACTCCGGTACTGCTGGCAATCCCAAGGTTGCAGGTGTCTGTGCCCGGGCAAGCGGTGATGTCTAAGGTTGATTCGTAACCAGATAAAGCCAATCCTATTTTCTTCAATTCCAGATAGAAGAAAGGTACATCGTCTTCATGTACGTGACGAATCAGGAAGTTTTGCCGGAGTGTGAAACGCAATTCGTTTTCTGCATAATTTTTTATCAATTCTGCCAATGCGTGTGCCTGATTGGTGTCGAGATTTCCCAGTATCACTCGAACGCCAATGGCAACCAGGCCGGCTTGTTTCTGTGGAAGTATATTCGTTTTCTTCCAGGCTTCAAATGATTTTATGTCTTCAAGTTGTATTTGAGGGGCTTTGCTTTTGATTTCAAATTTAGCTGAATCTTCGTTTATTTCTATAGGAAAAGACCGAAAAGGCAAGGCGGTTTTTTCTACTTCCACAGATTGTAAAAAAGTATCTAAGCCAATGTCTTTGATTAAAAATTTCATCCGCGCTTTCATTCTTCTCGTACGTTCACCCTGACGGTCAAAGATTCGAAGAACAGCTTCGGCAAAAGGAATGATTTGGTCGGTTTCCAAAAATTCATAGACTAAATCAGCGTGTTTGGGTTGCGATCCCAATCCGCCGCCGAGTAATACTTTAAATCCACGGACTTCTTTTCCATTGATTAATTTTATACGCGGAATAAATCCCAAATCGTGTAGGTAAGTGAGCGCGGTATCTTTATCGGAGGATGAAAAGGCAATTTTGAATTTGCGGCCCATTTCTTGGCAAACCGGATTGCGCAACAAATATCGGAACATGGCATTTGCATAGGGTGTCACATCAAAAAGTTCGTCGGGGTCGATGCCGGCAGTGTCTGACGCGGTAATATTCCGCACAGTGTTTCCACAGGCCTCGCGAAGGGTCACCTCATCTTTTTCAAGTTCTGCCCAAAGTTCGGGCGTGCGGTCGAGGCTGACAAAATGGATTTGGATATCTTGACGTGTGGTGATGTGCAAATGCCCGTTAGAATATTCGTCCGATACTTTTGCAATACGATTCAATTGTTCGGATGTGACTTTGCCGAAAGGAAGCTTGATGCGAATCATCTGCACACCTTCTTGTCGTTGGCCGTAAACACCTCGTGCCAGACGGAGGCTGCGAAACTTCTCATCGGCTATTTTACCTTCTTTAAAAAGCCGGATTTTTTTATTGAGATCGATGATATCTTGTGCTACTATTTTATTTTCAAATTCTGTCCTGAAACTTTGCATGGCAGTTTTTTTAATTTACTGAATTAATCTAACAAACCCACACCCGAGGTGAAATGTGAATTGGAATCAATGAGTATAAATGCACCGTTTTCTCGGTTTTCCACAAATGGGTCGTAAAAAACGGGCTTGCTGAGCTTGATGGAAACTTCTCCGATTTGGTTTATTTTCAATTCGTTTTGGATGGTTTCGAAGCCTGTCAAATCGGTTTTGAATATTTTGTTGACTGTATCTATTTTAGACAAAACTCTGTTTACCCCGTGTTGGAGCAGATAGGTGGTGCCCGGACGGAGCGGTTTGGCATCCATCCAGCAGATTTTGGCCTTGATTTGCTTTTCTGTTTTTGGGGTTTCGTTTACTTTGACTATCATATCGCCACGAGAAATATTGATTTCGTCTTCGATAGACAAGACAAAAGAAGAACCCGGATTAGCAGTTTCAAAAGTATTTTCATACAATCGAATTTCTGAAACTTTAGAAGTTAAGCCAGAAGGCAACGCAATGATTTCATCGCCCACGCTGAGCGAAGCTCCTGTGAGTTTGCCTGCAAAACCTCTAAAATCGTGGTATTGATTGGTCTTTGGGCGGATGACGTTTTGCACGGCAAAGCGTGCTTGGGCGTTGACAGATTCCGATTGAATCGGGAGATTTTCCAAAATATCCAGCACAGACGAGCCGTCATACCAGGGCGTTTTGTCTGAAATGGAGGTAATATTGTCGCCAAACAGCGCGCTCAATGGTACGTAGTGAATGCTTCTTTTGTGAAAATCACTTCTAGCGGCCAATTGTTCAAATTCACTCTTGATTTGCTCAAAACGGGATTGATCGTAATCGACCAAATCCATTTTGTTGATGACCACAATCAGATTCTTGATGCGCAGTAAATCGTTTATAAAAAAGTGCCTAAAAGTTTGTTCCTGCACGCCTTTTCGGGCATCAATCAGGATGATGGAAACTTGTGCAGTCGAGGCTCCTGTGACCATGTTGCGGGTAAACTCGACATGACCGGGTGCATCGGCTATGATGAAATGTCTTGTCGGTGTTGAAAAATAGATATGTGCTACATCGATGGTGATGCCTTGCTCTCGTTCAGCGACCAACCCGTCGGTAGCCAACGAAAAATCGAGATAGTCCAAGCCTTTTTTGCGGCTGCTTCGCTCGATGGCTTCGAGTTTATCTGTGGTCAAAGAATTTGTGTCATAGAGCAAACGCCCAATGAGGGTGCTTTTGCCATCGTCCACGCTACCGGCGGTAGCTATTTTGAGTACGTCCATGATTTATTTCTTTTAATTTAAAAATATCCCTCTTGTTTACGTGTCTCCATCGCGGCTTCTGTGCGTTTATCGTCTATTCTTGCACCGCGTTCGGAGACGGTTGACACTCTGATTTCAGATACTATTTCGTCGAGGGTCTGTGCATCAGACAGAACAGCTGCGGTACAACTCATGTCACCAACCGTCCGGAAACGTACTCTTCTTTTGCTCACAACTTCGTTTTCTTCGCGAAAAACTACTTCATCCGCAGACCAGATAAGCCCATCCCGCAGGAAAGTATCGCGTTCGTGCGAGAAATAGATGGAAGGTATTTCGAGGTTTTCATCTTTGATGTATTGCCAAACGTCGAGTTCAGTCCAGTTGGAAATAGGGAACACCCGCACATTTTGTCCGAGGTCAATTTTTCCGTTGAGCATGTTGAAAAGTTCAGGGCGTTGATTTTTCTCATCCCATTGCCCGAAATCGTTTCGAACCGAAAAAATGCGCTCTTTGGCACGCGCTTTTTCTTCATCACGCCGTGCGCCGCCGATGCAGGCATCAAATTTGAACTCTTCGATGGCATCGAGCAAGGTGTGTGTTTGCAACCGGTTTCTGCTGGCGTATTTTCCTGTTTCTTCGGTTAAATTTTTGTTTTTAATGGAATCTTCCACATATCGGACGATTAAATCTACACCTGTCTCGGCTACCAATTTATCACGAAATAATATGGTTTCCGGAAAATTGTGCCCGGTGTCGATGTGCATCAGCGGGAAAGGTATTTTTTCCGGATAAAACGCTTTTTGCGCCAACCGGACTAAGGTGATGGAATCTTTTCCGCCGGAAAAAAGCAGGACTGGTTTTTCAAATTGCGCGGCTACTTCCCGTATGATGTAGATCGCTTCGCTCTCAAGCACATTGTTTTTTAGTACTTTTGTCCTTGTTAGTGTTTCCGGTTTTTCAATTACTTCGCTCATGTTTCAATTATTTTCTGTCAGGTGAATTCCACATTCTTTGTGGCTGTTTTCCCACCACCACCGGCCCGACCGATAATCGTCTCCGGGTGCGACAGTGCGTGTACAGGGTGCGCAACCGATGCTAGGATAACCTTTGCTGTGCAAGGTATTGACGGGAATTTTATTTTGTTCAATATATAGTTCCAATTCGGCACGAGTCCATTGCAACAGAGGATTATATTTGATGATTTTAAAATAGTTATCGTATTCAAAAATAGGTAAATCTTTTCTGTATTCGGTTTGGTCGGCCATCAGTCCGGTAATCCAAATCTTTCCATCCGATAGAGCCCTTTTGAGCGGTTCAACTTTCCGGATGGCACAACATTCTTTCCGGTTTTCAATGGATTCATAAAAACTGTTGGGCCCTTTAATTTTCAACAAATGTTCTATTTGGTCGTGTTGTGGGAAAAAAACTTCGATATTCCGGTGATATTTTTTGCGGGTGCGTTCAAATGTTTCATAGGTTTCTTGAAACAGCCTTCCAGTGTCTAAAGTGAAGACCCGAACCGGTAAATTATTTTGAAAGATAAGATGTGTCAGAGCCTGATCTTCCTTCCCAAAGGAAGTGGAAAATAAAACCTTGTTGGTGTATCTTTTTGTTAGCCAACCGATTGTTTCCGAAATGGGAAGTCCTTCGGTGTTTTTAATAATATCTTCTATAGAATTTGTCGAGTTCAATATTTATTTTTTTAAACTAAAAGCCCCAGTTTTACTGAGGCTC
>PFUR01000084.1:15381-50794 GCA_002790195.1 Flavobacteriales bacterium CG_4_9_14_3_um_filter_40_17 | reverse complement strand
TTAATTCATTTCCCTATTTAAGATTTTTAATCCATGAAGTACTATTTATTCGGGCTCTTCGCGATCTTGAGCTTGTCGATATTTTCCCAAAATACCGATTATAAAAAAAGAGTGTTGGAAAATACCGAAATTGAATTGTTGTCGAGTTATTACAGCCAAGACGGCGTACACTCCGTGATTGGTGGCGGAATCGGGACGGAAGAATTGACCGATGCCACGCTTTCCATCATCCTCACCACCCCGCTCAACGATGATGATGTGTTGACAATCGATGCGGGTGTTTCCGCTTATACTTCGGCTTCATCAAGCAACATCAACCCATACAACAGTACCGGTGCTTCCGGTGGTGAAGGTGACGACGATGACGACGATGAAGGCAGGGGCAGAAACAACAATGCAAACTCAGCTCCCACCGGCACGCCTTGGGCAGCCTCCTCCGGTGCGTCAAGAAGTGATGAGCTCTTTTATCTGAATGCTTCCTACAGCCACAGTTCGGAGAGCAGGAATTTTATATGGAATACGCATGCTTCTGTTTCCAATGAATATGATTATACTTCCGTCGGTGTAGGAGGTGGGATTTCAAAACTTTTCAATGAAAAAAACACCGAAGTTTCTCTCAATGCAAGTGCTTATTTTGACACATGGCGGCCGATTTATCCAACCGAATTGCACGAATATTCAAAATATGGCAACGGATTCCTCAATCAAGGATTTTTTCAAGGGGTGACGATTTTAGATCAGAACGGAAACGCAACCTCCGCCTATCGTCCAACCGGGTTTAGCCAACACAGCCAAACCAATAGAAACTCCTACGCGGTGACTTTAGGTTTCTCGCAAATACTGACCAAACGGCTGCAAGTGTCGCTCTCGTTGGATGTTTTACTTCAAGACGGTTTACTCGCAACACCATACCACCGAATCTATTTTGAAGACAAACCCAAATTCTATATAGGCAATGCAGCATCCATCCCTTTTTATACCGACCCTCGAAACCAAGACGTTTTCCGATTGGCGGATGATGTAGAACAACTGCCCAACAACCGATTCAAATTGCCGGTAGGCCTACGCGCCAACTATTATATCAATGAAATGCTCACACTCCGAACATATTACCGCTATTATTATGATGATTGGGGTATTACTTCTCAGACGGCAAATGTTGAACTACCCGTAAAAATCACCCGAAGTTTTACTTTGCTTCCTATGTATCGTTACTATAAACAGACACAGGCCGATTATTTCGCTCCTTACAACCAACATTTTTCTACTGAAAAATACTACACCTCCGATTATGATTTGTCTGCTTTTGACAGCAACCAATACGGCATCGGGGCAAGTTACACCGATATATTCACAAAATTCAAAATCGGCACTTTCGGACTGAAAACCATCGACTTACGATACAACAACTACGAACGAAGCGATGGGCTCAATGCCAATATTGTCACATTCGGGCTGAAATTTATTCAAAACTAAAACCCCAAATAAAATCAATTTTTGTTTTCTGATTTTTGCCTTCGGACAAGCCTTTTTATAAACTTGTCCGTGGTGCAAAATCACTTTCAACTACAAACTTGCTATCTTTGCCATATGCTGCATTTGTTTGAAAAAAATATCGAAAATCATTTTCCCGATATCCTCGGAAAAAAAATACTCGTAGCAGCTAGCGGAGGAATCGACAGCATGGTTTTGGTGGACTTACTGATGAAAAGGAAACAAAACATCGCGCTGGCACATGTCAATTTCAAACTGAGAGCAGCCGACTCCGACAAAGACCAAGCGTTTGTCAAAAACTACGCCTTGAAAAAAAATATTCCTTTTTTCACCAAGGAATTTGAGACCAAAACTTTTGCTGAATTCCATAAATTATCCATTCAGGAAGCCGCTCGAAAACTTCGGTACGATTGGTTTGATGAATTGTTGGGTACACATGGTTTTGATTTCATCTTGACCGCGCACCACTTAGACGACAGCCTCGAAACTTTTCTCATTCACCTGAGCCGCGGTACCGGAATCGATGGTTTGCTGGGGATTCCTGAACGAAATGAGAAAATTGTCCGCCCGCTACTCCCATTTTCCAAAGAGGAAATTGTGCAATATGCCAACGCGGGAAACCTCACTTGGCGAGAGGATGTCAGCAACCAATCAGATGCGTATTTGCGCAACCGAATTCGGCATCATGTTGTGCCCGAACTGAAAAAATTGAACGAAGATTTTCTCGGGAATTTTCAAAAAACATTAGGCCAACTTCAGCTCAGCTCATATTTTATCAGAAATCAGGTTGAAGATTTTAAGCGCCATTATTTCATCAAAATAAATGAAACCATCGAAATTCCGATTGACGTTGTTTTGAAATACAAACCCGAAGAAAGTTTTTTGTTTGAATTGTTTAAGCCCTATCATTTCACCGATTGGAAAACTTTGAAAGAACTCTTGGGTGCGCAATCGGGCAAGCAGCTTTTTTCGGCCACGCATCGCTTAATAAAAGATCGCAACAAATTGATAATGATAGAATTGAAAGACGAATCTATTGAAGGTGAATTTTTCATCGAAGGAAACAACACCGAAATCACCCAACCGATTCATCTGGAAATTTCCGATACAAATGCGATTCAAAAAGGAAGCAACTGCGAGATTTATCTTGATAAAAATTCGTTAAAATTCCCTTTAATCCTCAGAAAATGGCAACAAGGAGACTACTTTTACCCTTCCGGAATGAACGGAAAAAAGAAGGTAGGCAAATTTTTCAAAGACGAAAAATTATCTTTGCCTGAGAAAGAAAACGCATGGGTTTTGACTACTAAAAATCAGATTATTTGGATTGTCGGCAAGCGCGCGGACAGCCGGTTTATGGCAAATGAAAACACAGAACATTTAATCCGGATAAGCTATTTCCCTTCCTAACCCTATTAAAAAACTTATGACAAAACTTTTTTCAAATTCGATTAAAAAAATCGTTTCAACCTGCCTGATTTTATTGCCCTTATTCATACAAGCACAAATTTTTCAACCCGTGAAATGGTCGGCATCGACCGAAAACAAAACTGGACAATCGGCAACCATCGTTTTAAAAGCAACCATCGACAAAGGTTGGCATCTCTACGCCCAACACATCGATGAGGGCGGCCCGATTCCGACCGAATTCGAATTTCTAAACCAAAAAGGGAACTACACCTTGATTGGTGAAACATCTGAGGAGAAAGGTATCGAAAATTTTGATGAAATCTTTGAAATGAACATCAAGTATTTTGAAAATGAAGCAGTCTTCAAGCAGCAAATCAAACTGTTGAATAAATCACTCAACGCCGTTGAAGCCGAAGTCACTTTTATGGTTTGCGACGACGCCAAATGCCTGCCGCCGGACACCATCAGTATTCCGATTTCATTGATTGGTGAAACCACTTACCAGAAAGAGGAAAAAGAAACTAAAAGCGTATTCCAAACATCCTTTCCACCAAATACAGATAAAAAAACAACCACCGAGAAACCCGTTCAAACCAGCAATACCCCACTGAGCAACCAAGGCCTTTGGGCTATCTTTTTTATTGCCTTTCTGTCGGGATTTGCTGCCCTACTCACGCCTTGTGTGTTTCCGATGATCCCGCTCACGGTGAGCTATTTTACCAAGCGCGGTGGTACGCATAGCAAGAGTATTCGCGATGCAGGACTCTATGGATTTTCTATCATCATTATTTACGTGTTGCTCGGCACTTTGGTCACCTGGATTTTTGGTGCCGATGCACTCAACATACTGTCAACCAACTTTTGGTTTAACCTCGTTTTCTTTGCAATCTTGGTAGTCTTCGCACTTTCATTTTTGGGTGCTTTTGAGATTACTTTGCCGTCTTCTTGGGCAAATTCTGCCGACAGGCAAGCAGACAAAGGCGGTGTTTTGGGCATTTTCTTTATGGCACTAGCGTTGGCAGTTGTTTCCTTTTCCTGTACAGGTCCGATTGTCGGCACCTTGTTGGTACAAGCTGCCTCACAAGGCGGATGGGCACCCGTGGTGGGCATGCTTGGTTTTTCATCGGCTTTGGCCTTACCGTTTATGCTCTTTGCACTCTTCCCGAATTGGTTGCAATCCTTGCCCAAATCGGGAGGCTGGTTGAATTCCGTGAAAGTGACCTTGGGGTTTCTGGAGCTGGCTTTGGCATTCAAATTTTTGTCGAATGCCGATTTGGTTTTGCAATTGCATTATTTGGAAAGGGAAACATTTCTGGCCATTTGGATTGCAATTTTTGGTGCGATGGCATTTTACTTGTTGGGCCTGATCAAACTGGCGCACGATCCCGATCAAATAAAGATTTCTGCCGGCAGGCTCAGCCTCGGGCTTGTCACGCTCGCCTTCACACTTTATTTAATTCCCGGGCTTTGGGGTGCGCCACTCAAAATCATCAGCGGTTTTCCACCTCCGATGCAGTACAGCGAATCGCCCAACGGATTTGGTATCAATGTCAGTACAAACAACGAAAAGCTACCCGATGGAGCTGAACACGGACCTCAGAACATTCCCGTATTTACAGATTACGCCATCGCTTTGGCATACGCTAAAAAGGTTAACAAACCGCTGTTGATTGATTTCACCGGTTTCGCCTGTGTCAATTGCCGCAAGATGGAAGAACACGTTTGGTCTAATCCCGCAGTCAATAATATTTTGTCAAACAAAATTGTGCTGGTTTCGCTTTTCGTGGACAATCAGCGAAAACTTCCTGAAAGCGAGCAACATGTGTCGTCAACAACCGGCAAGAAAATAAAAACCATCGGCAACAAATGGAGTGATTTTCAAATTTCAAAATACAAAACTAACGCACAGCCCTACTATGTCTTAGTCAACCTCAAGGAAGAAAGCCTTCTTGAACCGGCTGCTTACACACCCGACGCAAAAGTGTTTGAAGATTGGTTGAATAGAGGGATTGATCATTTCTAAAAATATATTTTCTGTAAAAGTATCTAAACTTCATTTTGAACAATGAAGTTTAATTTATTTCATCATTATAGATAGCAATTTTTGCTCTTTTGTCAAAGAGAAAAATAAATAAGATATATTTGTGTCACACTTCAACATATCTAAAAAATTATAATTCATGAAAAAACTATTGCTTCTATTTATTTGGGCAACTTCCCCCCTGCTCTTGGCGCAAACTTACGATGTCAAAGAACATTACAACAAACAGGAAACCAACATCGTCATGCGTGACGGCATCAAACTGCACACAACGATTTACAGCCCGAAAGATACTTCTAAAAAATACCCGATTTTGTTGCAACGGACACCCTACAGTTGCGCACCTTACGGCTCGGATGAATTCCGAAAAAACATAGGCCCCAATCAAACCCTGGTGCAGGAAGGCTATATTATTGTCTATCAAGACGTAAGAGGGAGATGGAACAGCGAAGGAGTGTATGACAACATGCGGGCTTTTATTCCAAAGAAAAAGAAAAAACAAACCGATGAAGCTTCCGATACCTACGATACGATTGATTGGTTGGTCAAAAAAGTTCCCAACAACAACGGAAACGTGGGTGTTTGGGGTATTTCCTACCCCGGGTTTTATGCCACTTATAGTTTGCTCTCCGGCCATCCTGCTTTAAAAGCCGTTTCACCCCAAGCACCCATCAGCGATTTTTTCTTTGATGATTTTCACCACAATGGTGCTTACTTGTTGAGCTATTGGGTTGCGACCGCGCTTTTTGGCCATGAAAAAACCACCCCAACCACGCAAGATTGGTATCAATTCCCGGATGTCAAAACCAAAGACGGTTATCAGTTTTATTTAGACAATACGCCGCTTTCCAAATTGGACGCATACTACGATGAAACCAATGTGTTCTGGCAACAACTCAAAGACCATCCAAATTACGATGAATTTTGGCAATCACGAGGTATCATACAACACCTCAAAAACATCAAACCGGCGGTGATGTTTGTAGGCGGGCTTTTTGATGCGGAAGATTTGTATGGCCCGCTGAACAGCTATCAAGCCATCGAAAAGAACAGCGCCAATTACAACACCCTCGTCATGGGACCTTGGAGTCACGGTGATTGGGCGCGTGTCCGGGAGCGTCAAGTCGTTGGGAATGTATATTTTGGCGACAACATATCCGAAAATTTTCAAAAGAACGTTGAGACCAAATTCTTTCATCACTTCTTGAAGGAAAACGGCAATTCAAATTCGGGTTTGCCGGAAGCCTATATCTTTGACACCGGCAAAAAAGAATGGTATCAATTTGATCAATGGCCACCCAAAAACATCGAAACCAAAAGTTACTCGATGGCACAGCAAGGAGCGTTTGCGGAATTTGCCACACGTGAGTTTTCTTACCGTGAATTTGTGAGCGACCCGGCAAAACCTGTTCCTTACAACGAAGATATTGAAATTGTTTTCACTCCCCGAAAATACATGACCGATGACCAACGTTTCGCCGCCCGCCGCCCGGATGTGTTGGTTTATGAAACACCTGTACTGGAAAGTGATTTGACCATGGTAGGTGATTTGTTAGCCAAACTCCGCGTGAGTACGACCGGCACGGATGCCGACTGGATTGTGAAAATCATCGATGTGTATCCGGCCGATCATGAAGAATATCCCGAAACGCAAGACCATCTGAAAATGAGCAACTACCATCAAATGGTACGCAGCGAAGTGATGCGCGGAAGATTCAGAAACAACTTCGAAAATCCGGAACCTTTTGTGCCAGATGAAGTTACCGCAGTTGACATCAAACTACAGGATGTGTTGCACACCTTCAAAAAAGGACATAAAATTCAGGTTCAAATTCAAAGTACCTGGTTTCCACTGATTGACATAAACCCGCAGACTTTTGTTCCGAATATTTTCAAAGCCACCGAAAATGATTTTCAAAAACAGACACACCGCGTTTACAATTCATCGACGATTGAATTTCATGTTTTGAAAAATTAATTTCAATAATTTTTCACGCAAAAGCCGCGAAGATTTAAAGCCTCTTTGCGTGCTTTGCTTTTTGTTATGTTGCTTGGCGTGATTCTTTACCAACAAAACAATCGTTTTTTAATATCTTGCAAGCCTTGAAAAAATGACATAAAAATGAATTTAGTAAAAGAATATTTCCAAAAATTATTGGATTTGGCGATTGATTATTCGCCTAAACTATTGGTAGCTGTTCTCCTCTTTTTCGTAGGAATACGCATCGTTCGCACATTGACACGCTTAGTCAAAAAAATGATGATTAAGCGCGAACTCGACCTTACCCTTCAATATTTTTTGGGCAGCCTGATTAACATTTCACTGAAAGTCTTGTTGTTTATTTTGGTAATTGCGCAACTCGGCGTACAGACATCGAGTTTTATTGCTATATTGGGTGCTGCTTCCCTGGCAATCGGTCTGTCTTTGCAGGGTTCGTTGGCCAATTTTGCCGGTGGCGTTTTGATTTTGATTTTTAAGCCATTCAAAGTGGGTGATTTTATCGAGTCGGTTGGCGTGTCAGGAACTGTAAAGGTAATTGGCATTTTCAACACCTTGCTTAATACGGTTGACAATCAATTGGCTGTCATTCCCAACGGCAAACTTTCGAACGATATCATCATCAACTACAACGGTGAAGAAACAAGGCGAAAAAACTTTGTTGTGGGCATTTCATACAATTCCGACATCAAAAAAGCCAAGGAAATCCTATTGGCATTGTCATACGAACACCCCAAGGTATTGAAAGAGCCGGAACCGGCTGTTTTCGTAGCGGAATTGGGAGATAGTTCGGTGAACTTATCGCTTCGGATTTGGGTGAAAAACGAAGATTTTTGGGAGGTAAATTTTTATCTCATCGAAGAGGCCAAACTCCGGTTCGACCAAGCGGGAATCGAAATTCCGTTTCCGCAGCGCGTCTTTCACCAAGCCAAATAATTTTCGGGAAGTCGCCATTTTTTTCCATCTTTGCTAAAACCTTTTTAGATGTCGAAAACTTCCAAGCAATTTGATGAAATTGCCAAGCAATGTGCCGATTTGTTCGAGAAAAAACTCAAAGATTACGGTGTGGCTTGGCGGATTTTGCGTTTACCATCGCTGACCGATCAGATTTTTATCAAAGCACAAAGAATTCGCACGCTTCAAGAAAACGCTGTCAGAAAGGTCGATGAAGGCGAACCCTCTGAATTTATCGGTATCGTCAATTATTCGGCTATCGCACTGATTCAGTTAGGCCTCGGCGTGGCACAACAACCCGATTTGAAACCTGAAAAAGCATTACAGCTTTACAAAGAAAAAATTGCTGAAGCCAAAGCATTGATGTTGGATAAAAACCACGATTACGGAGAAGTTTGGCGCGATATGCGCATCAGCTCCCTGACAGATTTGATTTTGCAAAAACTCTTGCGCGTTAAGCAAATTGAGGACAACGCCGGCAAAACTTTGGTTTCAGAAGGTTTGAAAGCCAATTATCAAGACATGATAAACTATGCCGTTTTTGCTTTGATTTTGATGAACAAAACTACGAGCGAAGCTTGAAATTTTGTGGCTTCATTTCTTTGCGGAACAGTAGTATCTTTAAGAAAAAGAAGTCAAGTTCAACCTTGCCTTTCCATTCATTTATCAATCTAAAAAAATCTTTATCCGTTTCTAAAAAGAATACTTTTGAATCGTTGGAAAGTCTATTTTTGATTGGATAGATTAACTCCAAATCGATTGATTTCACATCTACAATCAGCCAATCGGTTGATTTTAATTCATTTTCAAAAACAAATTTATCATCCGGTTTTATTTGCAAAAACCAAATTTCTTGAAATATACCCTCCAAAAAATCAAACATGTTTTGATGATTGTTGCCCATCCAAACTAACTGACTGGGCTTGTAGAAGTTCAATAGTTTGATAAGCAATCGCATTCTTTTTCGATTAAAATAAGAAAATTCTCTAAATCTTTTGTTAGTCATAAAAAGATACTCAACCCCTTGTTGATTGAATACCGCTTTTTCCATCAGTTCATAGACAAAAGGGGAGTGAATGCCATGCCGGTTGTAGGCCCGTATCCAAAACCAAAAATAGCGTAGCCGTTCGCTCATCAAGCTTCCGATTTTTCGAGTAATTCGAGCCATCTCATTTCGATTTCTTCAATTTGAAGGGTGGTGGCATTGAGTTTTTTAGAATTTTCGGCGATTGCCTCAGCGGATAAGTTTTCGTTGAGAAAAAATGTTTCGATGGTTGTTTTCTCCCTGTTCAACCGTTCTATTTCTTGCTCAATTTGTTTGATTTCTTTTTGTTCGGCAAAAGTCAATCCCGATGACGATGCCTTTTTTTTCTCGTTTTGATTGGTTTTTTGATACGGCTGTTTTTCGGAAGGCGTACTGTCTTCATAACTGCGGAAATCCGAATAATTCCCGGGGAAATCTTCCACCTCTGCATCACCTCTGAATACAAACAAGTGGTCAATGATTTTGTCCATAAAATAGCGGTCGTGCGACACCACGAGCAAGCAGCCGGGATAGTCGAGCAAGAAATTTTCGAGCACGTTCAAGGTGATGATGTCGAGGTCGTTCGTGGGCTCATCGAGTATCAAAAAATTGGGGTTTTGAATCAGCACCGTGCACAAATAGAGTCTTTTTTGCTCGCCTCCGCTGAGTTTTTCGACAAAGTCGTATTGCTTTTTGCGGTCGAATAAGAACCGTTCCAATAATCCTTCGGCAGAAATTTGACGGCCTTTTTTGAGGGGAATATAATCGCCGTACTTCCGGATGACTTCAATGACTTTCTCTCCGGGTTTGATGTCGATGCCTGATTGGGAATAATAGCCAAATTTGATGGTTTCGCCAACCATAATTTTGCCCGCATCGGCCGCAAATGCTTGCGTAATAAGGTTGAGGAAAGTGGTTTTTCCGGTTCCGTTTTTGCCGATAATCCCGATGCGTTCACCCGGGAGAAAGGCGTAGTTGAACTTATGTAGTATCCTGTTTGTGCCATGTGAAAAGCAAACCTGGTGCAGCTCGACCACCTTGTTTCCCATGCGTTCCATGTTGATTTCCAACTCTACACGGTGTTCTTTTCGGCGTTGTTGTGCCTTTTCTTTGATGACATAAAAATCGTCAATCCGCGATTTTGATTTGGTTGTCCGCGCTTTAGGTTGGCGGCGCATCCAATCGAGTTCTTTCAAAAACAGGTTTTTTGCTTTGTCTGTACTCGATTGTTCCTGCTCGATTCGCGCTTCCTTTTTCTCGAGGTACTGGGCGTAATTTCCTTTGTAAGTGAAAAGTTTGCCTTGGTCTAGTTCAATCATTTCGTTGCACACCCTTTCCAAAAAATACCGATCGTGGGTGACCATAAACAAGGTCATGTTCTCTCTCGCAAAAAACTGTTCGAGCCATTCGATCATTTCCAAATCGAGGTGATTGGTAGGCTCATCGAGCAAAAGTAAATCCGGTTTTTTGAGCAATGCAATAGCCAAAGCCAATCGTCTTTTTTGACCACCCGAAAGCGTTTTGACCTTTTGATTCAAATCATCCAACTTGAGTTTGGAAAGAATCTGCTGGTATTGTGATTCAAAATCCCAAGCCTGGCTGGCATCCATTTTTTCAAAAGCTTTTTGATAGGCATCTGCATTGTCCATGTTTTGAAGCGCATGTTCGTAATCTGCAATGATCTTCAAAATCGGATGCCCAGAAGACAAAATAGCCTCTTCGACCGAGCAGTTTTCAGGCAAAATAGGGTCTTGTGGAAGATAGGAAATAGTGATTCCTTTTCTGGAAATCACCTGACCTGTATCCGGATTATCAACACCGGCCATGATTTTGAGGATACAAGTTTTGCCCGAGCCATTCTGCGCGATGAGTGCAATTTTTTGTCCTTTGTTGATTCCGAAAGAAATATTTTCGAAAATAACGCGTTCGCCAAAAGACTTTGAAATATTTTCTACAGTAAGGAGATTCACTTTTTAAAATTTTGAACAAATTTAGACATAAATGGCTGTTTGAATCGAATTAGTTTTTAATATTGTCGATTTAGAGAGTATATTTGTTGCAGACTAAACACAACACAAAAAATAATGCATTTAAAAAATCTACTGATTTTTTTATTTTTAATTAGTGCCCTTTCATCGTGCATATCGACCAAACAACTTACCCTACTTTCAGAAGAGGAAAGTGTTGCGAACGATTCCACCCATGTTTATCAAACCCAAAAAACCCCTTATAAAGCGCAAATCGGTGATGTTTTGAGCATTACAGTAAAAACAACCGACCAAAATTTGGCTCAACTTTTTAATCCGGTCAGCAATTCAGAAGCAAATATTGGAAATTCGACTTCAGGTAGTTATTTCAATGGATTTTCGGTCGATTTACATGGCAACATCCGCATTCCTACTTTGGGTGAAATCAATGTTTTGGGTTTTACCTTAGATGAAATTCGGGTGAAGATAGAATCTTTGCTGTTAAGAGATTACTTTAAAACTGAAGCAAGTTTTTTTGTAACGGTAAAGCTATCCGGTTTCAAGTTTACCGTAACCGGAGAGGTGGGGTCGCCCGGAACGAAGTCACTTTTACAAGACCAACTCAACATCATCGAAGCTTTGGCAAATGCCGGAGAGGTAAGTTTTACAGGAAACAAACGAGATGTTAAAATTATTCGCCAATACCCCGAAGGGCAAAAAATACACAGTATCGACTTGACCAAAGCAACAGCTTTTCAATCGCCCTATTTTATGTTGAAACCCAATGACATCATTTATGTCAGACCTTTGAAGCAGAAATCGTTGGGGACGGGAACTACCGCTGTACAATCGTTATCGACCATTCTGACCGTGCTTACGCTATTAACCACTACCATCTTATTGACCACCCGATAAAATGCTCGACGAAAATTTTTCAATATCGGAACACAAATCAAATTTTGATTTTAAGTCTTTCTTAATCAAAGTCTTGAGTTACTGGAAACTGTTTTTAATCTGTATTATCATTGCATTTGCTATTGCCTACAACAGCAATATCCGCAAACAATCTATATACAGAATGGACACCTGGATAACTATCAAAGATGAACAGAATCCTTTTTTTACCTCAAATACCAGCCTGGTATTTAACTGGGGCGGAACAACGGACAAGGTTCAGACAATGATGACGACCATCAAATCTCGTTCGCACAACGAGAAAGTGGTTGACAAGCTCAATTTTTTTGTAAATTATACCAAAGAGGCAAAACACTACAAGGAAGATGTTTACAAACAAACCTCTTTCTATTTGGAAATTGAAAAATCGAATCCGCAGTTGCTCGGCAAAGAACTTGAGCTTATTTTATTGGATAACAATCGGTTTGAGTTGCGTGCAAATTTTGAAAACACTTTGATAACAGCGCAGAATTATCAAACCAAAGAAATCGTAAAAATTCCGATTGAAACCGGCGAATTCAAACAAATTTTTTCTGCAGATGAGCCCGTCAATCTTCCTTTTGTGTCATTTACTTTACGGACTTTGGGGAACAAACTTCCGATTGGAGAAAATTATTTGATTAGTTTTTCAAATTTTGATGCGGTAGTCAATCAATTCAAAAACATACAAGTAGAACCTGAGAACAAGAATTCTTCAGTTTTGGTGATGAGCTTGACGGGAACGAACAAAGCCAAATTGGTCGATTATCTCAACGCGAGTGTAGATGTATTGAAAGAAGACCAACTGCGTCGAAAAAACCTATTTGCAACTAATACCATTAATTTCATTGACAGCAGCCTGACCAATGTTTCTATAAATTTAAAATCTGTTGAAGAGGAGCTGAATACATTTAAAAAGCAGAACAAGATTTACGACATCTCTGTCGAAGGGACAAAAATTTCGAATAAACTCACCGAACTGGATGTCGAGATAACCCAAATCGATCAGAAATTATCATTTTATGAGAATTTGGAAAAATATTTGAAGAGCAACAAAGACTATACCCAAGTGCCTGCACCGGCATCGGCGGGTATTGACGACCCAAATATTATTTCCGGCATATCCAGTATCATTCAGTATTCAATAGAGCGATCCGGCTATGAAGCAACCGTGCGGAATGATGCACCTATATTTACGGAACTTGATCGGAAGATAAATGCCATTAAAAATGTATTGTTTGAAAGCATCAAATCTAATCGGGAGATTATTCAACTTCAGCGGATAAATATCCAACGGGAACTCTATCAAGTAGAATCTGAAATGCGAAACCTTCCCGAAGATCAGCAAAAACTTCTAGGCATACAGAGGCGTTTTAACATCAGTGATGAATTATACAATACCTTTTTGCAAAAACAGAGTGAGGCAGAAATTGTCCGTGCCGCAAATGTCTCGGATATTTTGGTCATAGATTCTGCCAAAGACACAGGCAATGGTCCGATAGGCCCAAACACACGCCTCAACTACTTGATGGCACTGTTCATCGGAAGTATATTACCCATCACATTTGTGTTCATCTTGGTGTTTATGGACACCAATATTCACAACCCGGATGAATTGAGCAAGATATCGAATTTACCCCTATTAGGCGTTGTGGGCAGAAGCAAACACAAAAATCTTGCGGTACACAGCAATTCTCGTTCGGCAGTTGCGGAAGCATTTAGAAGCATTCGTTCGAGCCTTCAGTTTGTTTACAGCAGGCAAAAAATAGAAGGTAGCAAAACACTTTTAGTTACTTCCTCGGTGAGTGGTGAAGGAAAAACATTTTGTTCTATCAATCTGGCAACTGTTTACGCGCTCAGCGGTAAAAAAACCTTGTTGATAGGAATGGATTTGAGAAAACCGAAAATCAGTGTTGAATTTGAATTAGAAAATGATATCGGGGTAGTGAATTATTTGATTGGTCAAGCAACTATTGAAGAGATTATCAAAAAAACGAAGATAGAAAATCTAGATTTGATAGGCTCCGGGCCGAATCCTCCCAATCCGTCTGAGTTGATTATCGGCGAGCAAACAGAATCGTTGTTTAAAATTCTTTCAGAAAGATACGATTATATCATCATAGACTCGCCACCAATCGGGTTGGTTTCGGATTCGATGGAATTGTCAAAATATGCCGATGCCGTGGTATTTGTCGTACGACAAGATTACACCAAAAAAGACATGCTTCAGGGAATTAATTTAAAACAAAAAGAAGGCTTGTTTAAAAATATTTCCTTCCTCTACAACGACTTCCAATCTAAGGCAAAATACGGATATGGATACGGGTACGGCTACGGCTACGGGTACGGAACCTATGGAAAAGGATATCATGATGAAGAAAAGGAAACCTCCAAGACTAAAATATTTTTGAAAAAATTGAGAAAAAAGTTCATAAGAAAATGAAAAAAGAAAGTGATTGGCTATATGAAATAACACCCCATCAAAGTCTTTTTTCGCTCCGCTTGGGTGAGGTGTGGCGTTACAGGGATTTACTTTTTTTGTTTGTCAAACGTGACATCATAACAGTTTACAAACAAACCATTTTAGGGCCGCTTTGGTTTCTGATTCAACCGGTGATAACATCCATTGTACAGTTTTTTGTGTTTGGAAAATTGGCGGGGATTCCCTCGGATGGCTTGCCCTATTTTCTGTTTGCATTAGCAGGAAACACACTTTGGTTTTATTTTTCCACTAGTTTTTCAGCTACATCTGGCACTTTTAGGTCAAATCAAAATTTGTTTGGAAAGGTTTATTTTCCGAGGGTTATTATGCCCATTTCGGCAACCATCTCAAACCTTTTCAAATTCGGGATTCAATTTTTGTTTTTTGTGTTGACAATTGTCTATTTCAAATACAAAGGATTTGAAATCCATCCAAATTTACACATACTTTTGCTGCCGCTTCTTTTACTAGCGATGGCGTTAATTTCATTGGGTTTGGGCATGATTATCAGCGCAATGACCAGCAAGTACAGAGACCTCAGCTTTTTAGTTTCGTTTGGTGTCCAGCTCTTTATGTATGTAACACCGGTGGTTTATCCGGCTTCACTCATCTTGAAAAAATTGCCGGAAAATCTTAAGATATTGGTCTATTTGAACCCGCTAACCGGTATTTTAGAAACTTTCAAATATGCATTTTTGGGACAGGGGGCTTATTCGGTTTTCGGACTAGTTTACAGCTTGATTTTTGGCCTATCCATCTTCTTTTTCGGATTGATTGTTTTTAATCGGATTGAACGAAAATTCATAGATACTGTATAGGGAGCTTCTTATTTATCATTGTTTTCCGGTAAAAATAATTGACTAAAAATAGCATCCTACAACATCACTGTTAGTTTATACTTTTGATTTTGAACGCAAAAAGATGTCAACCAATTTTTAACATCACTTACCTCGTTAATCTTTTATTTAGCTAAATTCTTTTTGGGTTGTTGCAGCTGTCATCCCGCTTCAGCGGGATGCAATTGATGAATTGGGGCTGGCTTTAGCCAAATTGAATGTGCTTAAATTGCTTTCCTATCGATTTTTTGTCCTTGAAGAATTTGTTTTTAGTCACATCGGAACAGACTATCGGCAGAGATGTTTGCCATAGCAAAAGGAAGCTCTATTGATGCAAAAATGTTGCATAAACCTTGAGATCGCAGGGGTTCGGACATTTCGTCTAACTTTTATCGGACAGCAATGGTTACTTTTCTTTTAAGTCCAAATTTTCTAATATATTGAGTAGCCCCAATTGGCTTTTCAAGAAGATGGAAGACAAAAAGTACAACACAAAGATAATGGGAACGGCCAAATATTTTAAGGCAATAATCAAAACAAGAGACACCGCTACAAATACATATCTCGCCCAATTGTACTTAAAGCCGTTTGTATCCTTTTTTAAAGAAAATAAACGTATAGAGGAATTCAGCAGATAGGCACTTAAAAAAGTAATACCCAACAAAACCCATGAATTTCCCAAAGCAAAACCTATCCAATTTGTGGGATTGGAATCCCAAATAAGGGGAAGAGAACAAATAAGCAAGGCATTGGCGGGCGTTGGCAATCCTATGAAATACTTTTGTTGGCGCTTGTCTATGTTAAACCTTGCCAATCGATATGCAGACGCAAAAGTGATTATAAAACCCAACATGGGCAGCGTCGGGACTATATCAAAACCATTTTCGGAAGTGGTATTCCTTAGATAGAAATGAAAAAAACTCATGCTGTAATTAGACTCCGCTTGGCTCCAAAAAAGTAGGTGAAACATCACGATTCCGGGAACCATCCCGCTGGTAATGACATCTGCAAGTGAATCCAATTCTTTTCCCAAATTAGAACTCACATTCAACATCCGGGCTACATAGCCATCAAAAAAGTCGAAAAATATACCCAAACAAACAAACATCAACACCAACTCCATCTGCCCCAACACTGCATGCAGTAAGGCCATGATGCCGCTAAACATGTTAAGCAAAGTCAATAAATTAGGGATATGCTTGTCGTATTTAAACATTTAGGAAAAATCTGTGTTCGCTATTATTTTTTGTTGTAGTTACAATATCAGAATGCTAAATTAGTTATTTAATTTAAAAATTATAAGATATTTGCAACCAATACAAAATTTATTGAAAAAACTTTTACTTCTTGGACTTTGTAGCGTTTTTCAGACAGCAATGTTTGCACAGACGGCACGCAAATACTCCAACGAGTTTCTTAATATTGGTGTGGATGCGGCCGCCTTGGGCATGTCAAACGCAGTTGTGGCTCACACCAACAATGTCAATTCGGGTTATTGGAACCCGGCGGGTTTGATTCAACTCGAAGACCAAGAAATGTCGCTGATGCATGCCAATTACTTCGCGAACATCGCCAATTATGATTACGGTGCTTTTGCCATGCCTTTAGACGACCGAAGCGCGATTGCCTTCTCTCTCATCCGTTTTGGCGTTGATGACATTCTAAATACAACCGAGCTCATTGACAGTGACGGAAACATCGACTTTAACCGTATCAAACTTTTTTCGGCAACCGATTGGGCATTTACATTTTCTTATGCAAGAAAACTTCCGGTACAAGGTTTTAATTACGGGGTAAACGCAAAAGTCATCCGGCGTATCATTGGCGATTTTGCATCAGCCTGGGGTTTTGGCTTTGACTTAGGCGTGCAATACGAAACCGATGGATGGCAATTTGGGCTGATGGTACGCGACATCACCACCACTGTCAACTCCTGGACTTTTGACCAAAAAGAATTTGAAAAAATACGCGATGCCATCCCAGGGCAAAATCAAGATACTCCCGAGAGTACAGAGGTCACCATTCCAAAAGCACAACTCGGCATTGCCCGGCTTTTCGAGATTGGAAGAGACTATGAACTGTTGACCGAGATTGATTTAAACGTCCGCTTTGCAGAAACCAATGACATCATATCGAGCTCATTTGCGTCAATTGACCCTGCTATCGGATTTGAATTCAACTACCTCAACATGGCTTTTTTGCGATTAGGTGCGGGTAATTTTCAGAATGTAAAGCAACTCAATGGCAGTGAGGAAGTGAATTTCCAACCCAATTTCGGGGTTGGTTTTCAATACAAAGGAATACAAATCGATTATGCACTGACTGATATCGGTGACCAAAGTGTGGCTTTGGTATCCAACGTGTTTTCACTGCGCATTGACTTGGGTGTTTTCAGGTAAATAATTTTCTAAAATGATAGACAAAGTTTGAGTTGATGAAAAATGCTTTATTGTCTATACTATCCGGTTTACTGTTGGCATTGAGTTGGCCGACTTACGGTTTTACGTCTTTGATTTTTATCGGGTTCGTTCCACTTTTGATACTCATTTACAATCTTCAGCAAAGCGATTCGAAACGAAAAGGTTTGAGAATTTTTCTTTTTGCCTATTTGACTTTTCTGATTTGGAATTATATCACCACCAACTGGCTCCGAAACTCTACTGAAATTGGCGGTTGGTTTGCCATCTTAGTAAACAGCCTTTTGATGGCTGCTTTAATTTTAATTTATTACCGGCTTCAAAAGAAAACCAACCTAAAAACCGGACTCGTTTTTTGGATTGCTTTTTGGATTGCTTTTGAAAAATTCCACCTCTACTGGGATTTTTCCTGGCCTTGGCTCAACCTCGGAAATGTGTTTGCTACCTCCACCCATTGGATTCAGTGGTATGAATACACCGGAAGTTTTGGCGGCAGCCTCTGGGTTTTGGCTGTCAATGCAATGCTGTTTTTCTTGTGGGCACACCGAAAAGATTATACACCAAAATTCCTTTTCAAAAAATCGATGGTTGTTTTTGTTTTTTTAATTGTTCCTATTGTCATTTCTCGTTTGATAGAAACCAATTATCAAGAAAAAGGGGAAACAGTTGAAGTCATCGCGCTTCAACCCAACATCGACCCATACACGGAAAAATACAGCCAAGGCAATCTAGATTTTTTTGAACTTTTTGCAGGCTTGACGAAAGACCAGATTACCTCAAATACCGACTTTATCGTAGCACCCGAAACCTTTTTTGCCAAAGGCGAACAATTGGATTTACTACCCCAATCGCCAATGGCTTACAAACTCAACCAATTTGTCAGTAACTACCCCAAAATCAATATAATCACGGGTGTTTCACTTATACAAGTTTTCAACAATCCATACGCGGGCGGCGAACAAACCAACCAATACAACGAAAATACTTGGTACAACGATTACAACTCCGCTTTGTTTATCAACCAAAAAAAATCGGGTGAACTTTATCACAAATCCAAATTGGTCGTAGGGGTGGAAACCATTCCTTACCCAACAGTTTTTAAATTCCTACTCGGCAACTTTATGATAGATTTAGGCGGAACACTTGCCGTCAAAACAACCCAAAAAAACAGAGGCATTTTCGTTTCGGCAGATGGGCAATTGAAGGCAGCTCCCATCATTTGCTACGAATCTGTCTATGGTGAATTTGTCACCGGGTACGTTCAAAACGGCGCCAACTTTCTGACTATCATCACCAACGATGCTTGGTGGGGAGAAACCCAAGGCCACAAACAACATCTCAACTACGCGCGGCTGAGAGCCATCGAAACGAGAAGAAGCATCGCGCGTTCTGCAAACACAGGTATCTCGGCTATCATCAACCAAAAAGGAGAAATTACTTCAAGCCTAGCTTACAACAAAAAAGGTGTTTTGAAGGGCTCACTTTTGACGAATGACAAACTGACTTTCTACACTCGTTATGGCGATTATATCGCTCGGATTGCCATTTTTGTTTCCTTATCAACCTTGCTAATCGCTGTTTTCAGACGAAAAAGGTTTGGTGAATTCAACTAATAATCAATCTATTTTACCAACGCGAACTTAGCCGGTTGTTTGTTGCGATGCTTCCACCGGCGATGTGTCCACAGATAAAATTCAGGATTTTCCCTGATTTGTCCTTCGAGTATATTCAGATACTTATCTGTGATTTCAAACGCTCCGGCTTTTGTTGATTCTTCACAAATTGGAATCAAGGTTGCTTCGTAATAACCTCGTTTTATTTTCTTTACTTTCATGTAGATGACTGCTAAATCATACCGTTTGGCCAAGTTTTCTGCACCCGTGTAAACCGGTGATTTGATTCCCATAAAATCCCGCCAATATTTGGCGCGCCTCCAAGAAGGCGACTGGTCGCTGACCATAGCGTAAATCCCTAATACATTGTTTTTTTGGTTGTTGACGATGATTCCTGCGGTTTGTCCTGCAGTCATCAATTTGGCGTTGAATTTGGCTCGAATGCGCTTTACCAAACGGTCAAAATAAGGGTTGACAATCTTTTGATAAACCCCATAGGTCTCCAAGTTGATTTGTGTACCGAGTATCGTCATCCACTCCCAACTTGCGTAATGCGAACACAACATGATGATACTTTTGTTTTTCTTTTCCAAATCATGCACGACTTCTGCGTTGGTAAACACAAAACGCTTTTTCATCTGCTTTTCTGAGATGGTCAGCGATTTGATCATTTCTAAAAACATATCGCACATGTGGCTGTAATATTTCCGCTGAATCTGCTTGATTTCCGCATCACTTTTCTCCGGGAAAACCAATTGGAGGTTGTTCCAAACCGTCCGTTTTCTATATCCAACCACATGATAAACAATAAAATAAAACACATCCGACATCTTATAAAAAAGAAAAAACGGCAACTTAGAGATTAGCCACAATATCGGGAAGGCAACAATATATCGGAACAGTTTCAAAGTCAGATTATTTTTGGGCAAATATATGCTATATTTGATTTTTAAAGAATTTTCTGTTTACATCCATGATTTACGCCTATATCTTAATAGCCCTCAACATATTGGTTTCCTCCAAGGGCTTCAATGATTATTCCTTTTTTGAAAAATACAAATTCAACATCGCTTCGGTGCGCGGAGGCGAACAAATCCGGATCTTATCTTCCGGTTTTTTGCACGTCGATTGGGCACATCTGCTGTTTAACATGTTGACCTTTTACTTTTTTGTAGATGTCATCAATCGTATTTTAGGTGAATGGCAGATGGCAGTCATCTATTTTGTGAGCTTGGTGGTCGGCAATCTATTGACATTGGCACTTCATAAAAACGAATCCAATTACAGTGCGGTCGGAGCCAGCGGAGCCGTTACCGGTATCTTGTATGCGGCTATCTTGTTACAACCCGGAATGAGTTTAAACTTATTGTTTATACCCATCCCAATCCCCGCCTATTTGTTCGGTATCTGTTATCTGCTGTATTCGATTTACGGGATGAAACAACGAACCGACAACATCGGGCACTCGGCACATTTTGGCGGTGCTATCGGTGGCTACGCCATGGCACTCTTCTTTGCGCCCGGACTGATACAGCAAAACTTGTTGATGGTGATTTTATTAGCCATCCCCATAGTTATTTTATTTGTGATGCATAAAACAGGAAAATTATAATTTGATACAACAGCCGTGTACGCCATAATCGATATAGAAACCACCGGAGGTAAGTTCAATGAGGAGGGAATTACCGAAATCGCTATCTACAAATTTGACGGGCAGGATGTCATCGATCAATTCAGTTGCCTGATAAATCCTGAAAAACCGATTCAACCTTTTGTGGTCAACCTGACCGGAATCAATCAAAATATGCTTCGTTCAGCGCCGAAATTCTATGAAGTCGCCAAACGTATCGTAGAAATAACGGAAGGCTGTGTTTTGGTCGCGCACAATGCCGTTTTCGACTACCGCGTCTTGCGGATGGAATTTGACCGTTTGGGCTATCCGTTTGAGCGAAATACCCTCTGCACCGTTGAGCTTTCTAAATTTTTGATACCCGAAATGCAATCCTACAGCCTGGGAAAATTGGTGCGCGCACTCGGAATCCCGATGAGCGACCGACACCGCGCCACCGGCGATGCTATGGCTACCGTCAAGCTGTTTAAACTGCTGTTGGACAAAGACCAAGAAAAACAAATTTTGAAAGCCCTGGTGCGCTCGCAACCCATCCGGCAGATTGAACCCAAATTGCTACAAATTCTTGACCAACTACCCACTGAAACCGGTTTGTATTATTTTCACCGAGAAGACGGCGAACTAATTTATATCGGGAAAAGCAAGAACATCAAAAAACGGGTGACACAGCATTTTACCGGACAAAACAGGAAGTCGAAAAAAATTCAACAATTTGTTGCAGCGGTCACTTTCGAAACCACCGGCAGCGAACTCATCGCCCTGCTTAAAGAAAGCCAAGAGATAAAAAAGAATAAACCTATTTTCAACGTGGCTCAACGAAAAACATTTTTTGGCTTTGCACTCTACAATCAGCTAAACAAAGAAGGTTACCAATGCTTGTCTATCGAAAAAAACGACGGCAGGAAAAAGAATATCACAACTTTCACAAGCTATGAAGAAGGCAGGAGTTTTCTCTTCAAATTGGCTGAAGAACATCACCTCTGCCAAAAATTATTGGGTTTGTATCCGGACTCGGGAGCTTGTTTTGCTTACCAAACCAAAAATTGTTTGGGAGCTTGTATTTGTGAAGAGCCTGCCGAGCTTTACAATCAACGACTACTCAAAGCAATCGAAAAATTTCAATTTCAGAACAAAAACTTGTTACTCATCGACCGAGGCAGAAGCCACGATGAAAAAGCTGTGATTTTAATTGAAAATGGCGATTACAAAGGTTACGGTTTCTTTCATTTGAATTATCAGATCCAACACATTGATGTGCTCCGCAGCCTGATCACACCCATGGAAAACAACCGCGATACCCTTCGCATCATCCATGCTTTTATACAGAAAAAACGAGGCATCAAAATTATAGTGTTTTGAAATGTTCATATCTTTACAGCACCCTAATTAAATCAAAATATGTTTGTGTCTAAGCAAAAAATCCATGATATCATCTTCGAAGCCGATACGCGATTGGGTAAACTGTTTGATGTCGTATTGATTATCCTCATCCTGTTGAGTGTTTTGGTTGTCGTACTCGAAACTGTTTCCGGCTTAAAACTCAGATATACCAACTGGTTTACTGTTTTGGAATGGATTTTTACTGGTTTGTTTACTTTGGAATATATCTTGCGGATATATGTGCTAAAAAAACCAATCAAATACATCTTAAGCACTTATGGGATTATCGATTTAATCGCTATCATCCCTCTTTATTTGACGTATTTTGCATCGGGTGCTCAGGTGTTGATGAACTTTAGGATACTGCGTTTATTAAGAATTTTTAGAGTTCTTAAGCTTGTCAAATTTATTGGTGAGGCAAACACATTGAAAAATGCGCTGAAAGCCAGCAGAAACAAAATAGCCATCTTTATCTACACGATTGTTATTTTGTGTGTCATCATAGGGACTATTATGTATTTGATAGAGGGAGGGGCAGGCGGATTCACCAGCATTCCCAAAAGCATCTATTGGACAATTGTGACGCTTACTACGGTTGGCTATGGCGACATCGCACCAACAACCGCGTTGGGTCAATTTTTGGCCTCAATCACCATGATTTTAGGCTATGGAATCATCGCAGTGCCCACCGGTATTGTAACCTCAGAAATGACCAAACAACATAAAAGCGTTGCCTCCAACACCCAACATTGTTCTTTTTGTGGGAACGAAAATCATTTGAACAAAGCCAAATTTTGTCATGCGTGCGGAAACTTACTCCATGAAAAAACCTAAGCTACTCGTTGTACTTATCGGACCGACAGCCATCGGAAAAACTGCCTTGGCAATCAGGCTTGCAAGGCATTTTGATACAGAAATTATTTCAGCCGATTCGCGCCAATTTTTTAGAGAGATGAAAATCGGAACGGCTGCGCCTTCGCCTATTGAATTGAAAAAAGTTCTTCACCATTTTATCGGACATAAAAGCATCTCAGACGAATATTCAGTGGGGCACTTTGAAAACGAATCCATTCCACTGATAAACAGTTTATTTGAAAATAAAAAAACTTTGATTTTGGTGGGTGGTTCGGGTTTGTACATCGATGCCGTGTTGTTTGGTTTGGATAGATTTCCTGCAATAAACCCGGAATACCGACTTCAATTAAACACACTTTTGCAGGAAAAAGGAATTGAAACTTTGCAAAATCTCTTACAGCAAAAAGACCCCGTTTATTTTGGTAAAGTAGATAGAGACAATCCACATCGGTTGATTCGGGCATTGGAAGTTTGTCTTTCATCGGGCAAACCCTATTCGGCCTTTTTGAATCAAAAAAAAACCGCCCGGCATTTTCAACCACTCATCATTGGATTGCAAACCGAACGAAAAAAGCTCTATGAACGCATCAACAAGCGGGTCGATCAGATGGTTTCGGATGGGCTCGAAAATGAGGCAAAATCACTCTATCCGAACAAACAATTGAATGCACTTCAAACGGTGGGCTATCAAGAATTTTTCGATTTTTTTGATGGGGCAATCACCCGAGAAAAAGCCATCGAAAGTATTAAACAAAACACAAGAAGATTTGCTAAAAGACAAATAACTTGGTTTAAAAAGTATGATGCTACTTGGTTTGACGGCAATTCTGAAAATTATCAGGCTATCATCGAATTCGTTCAACATAAAATTTCATAAATTCAACCAAAATTTCACGAAGTGTTGAAGCATCCATTCATAGAAATTTCCGGCAGAAAGATAGGGCTTGATTATCCGCCTTTGGTCATTGCCGAAATCGGGATAAACCACGAAGGCAGTTTACTCGTTGCCAAGGAGATGGTAGATGCTGCCAAAAGAAGCGGTGTTGAGGTGGTCAAACACCAAACCCACATAGTCGAAGACGAAATGGCCGGAGCTGCCAAAAAGGTTATTCCGGGCAATGCCGATATTTCTATTTATGAAATCATGCGCCGTTGTGCTTTGTCAGAAAGGGACGAAAAAGCCTTGAAAAACTATGTGGAAAACCTCGGGATGATTTTTATCTCCACCCCTTTTTCAAGGGCTGCAGCAAACCGGCTCGAAGCGATGAACGTTCCTGCATATAAAATAGGAAGTGGCGAATGCAACAACTATCCACTGCTAGAACACATTGCAGGTTTTGGAAAGCCTGTTATTTTGAGTACAGGCATGAACACAATTGAAAGTGTGCGGAAAGCGGTTGAAATTTTTGACAAACAAGATGTTCCCATTGCTTTGCTGCACACCACCAACCTCTATCCGACTCCTCCTCATTTAGTCCGTTACGGCGCAATGGCTCAACTACACGAAGCTTTTCCGGACAAAGTGTTTGGTTTGTCTGACCACACGCTTTCCAACCATGCCTGTTTTGGAGCAGTAGCTTTGGGCGCATCGATATTAGAACGTCATTTTACCGATCACCTACAGCGCACCGGCCCAGACATCGTTTGCAGTATGGACAAAAAAGCCTGTGCGGAACTCATCGAAGGAAGCAAGTTGATTTGGCAGATGCGTGGCGGCGAGAAAAAACCAAGCCTTGAAGAACAAGTAACCATCGATTTTGCGTTTGCCTCGGTTTGTACCATTGCTCCCATCAAAAAAGGAAAAAAGTTTTCCAAAGAAAACCTTTGGGTGAAACGTCCCGGAACAGGTGAGATTTTGGCAGAACACTATGAGCAGATAATTGGGAAAGAAGCAAATAAAGACTTGGCTTCGGATGTTTTATTAAGCTGGAAAGACGTAAGTTAAAAATCGTATTTTCGTTCGAGTGCATAACGCATGAGTTCGCCCGAGCCTTGCAGCCCCAATTTGCTAATCATGTTTTTGCGGTGCGTTTCCACGGTAGTACGTCCGATGAAGAGTTTTTCTGAAATTTCGATGTTGCTCAATCCTTGTCCGACGAGTTTTAAAATTTCGAGTTGCCGCTGTGAAAGCGGTTCTTCACCCGTTTTGTTTATATTTCTTGAATCCTGATTGCCGGTATTGACACCTGCGTCAAAATAGAGTCTGCCGGCTGCCACTTTGTAGATGGCTTCTTTCACTTCTGCCAAACCCGAATTTTTGAGTAAGTAGCCCGAAGCACCGGCTTCTACCATTTGCCTGACTGCTTCGTCCTGATCGAACATGCTGAAAGCTATCACTTTGATTTCCGGAAACTCTTTTTTGATGATTTTGGTTGCGGCAATGCCATCCATTTTGGGCATGCGGATGTCTGTCAATACCAATTGTGGTTTAAGTTTTCGAACTACCTCAATCAGCCTTTCGCCGTCATTTGCCGTTCCGACAATCCGGATATCTTCTTGCGGCATCAGCAAAAGCGTGATACCGTCTATGAGCGCTTGATGATCTTCTGCTATGACAATTCGTATCATATCGGGATATTGATGATAACTGTTGTTCCTTTTCCTTTGATGGATTCAATTTCCATATTTCCGTCTAAATTTTGGACTCTTTTCTCGATTCCGACTAAGCCCATGCCGTTTTTGTTGACAATCTGATGGGTATCAAATCCGTTTCCGTTGTCTTCCACCATCAGATTAATCCGTTCGGAATATTGGGTGAGATAAATATCTGCTTGTGTTGCTTCCGCATGTTTGATGATGTTGGCTACCAACTCTTGTATAATTCTGAAGAGAAGGATCTCGAGGCTGTTGTCAAGTCTCTCGTTGAGGCCGAATTCTTGAATAGCCACCTTGAGTTTTTCGGATTTACTGACATCATCGGCAAACTTCTTTAAGGCCGGCAAAAGTCCCTGATTGGCCATCACACCGGCATTTTTAGAATGAGATAACATCCGTACTTTCTGATAGGCTTGTTCGAGTAGTTCTTCGGAATGCTTCAGTATATTTTGGTTATCATCACTTTCGTGTTTTATTTTTTCGGAAAAACTTTGAAAATTGAGTTTTAATGTCGCCAAAAGGCTTCCCAAATTGTCGTGCAATTCGTTTGCCAGCCGTTTTCTTTCTTGCTCTTGGCCGCGAATCATGGCATCGATTGCAGTGATTTCCTGTTGTTGCAACAATTTTTCGGTATGTTGCATCGCTATTCGTTTCTCCTGCTCGATGAGCTTCTGCTTTTTCTTTAGGTTTTTATAGATCAACACAAAGTTTGCCGTTGCAATGATAAAAATAATGAATGCAAAAATAGACATATTCCGGTTGAAGTTTTTTTGGTTTTCCAGAATGAGATTGTTTTGCTTGAGTTGAAGATTTTCTTTTTCTTTTTTCTCGGTTTCGTATTTGGTTTGAATTTCATCTACCGCCAAGGCATTGTTCAGCAAATCGAGTTCGTCTTGCATTTTGTTCTTAAGCTCTAAATAATAAACCGCGCTGTCCATCTGCTTTTGCGCTTTTTGGTTCAAATACATGTAGTTGTAAAGAAGAATCAAATCCCTGCGGTTTTTGATTCTTATTGGAATTTTCAAAGCCTTGTGATAATATTCCATTGCCTTTGGATAAGCTTTCGTATCTTGAAAGATGCTACCCTGGTTTGAGTACATACCAAATAAGCTGGACTGTGCATAGTAGTAAGGGATGGTTTCAAATTTGTCGATGGCCTTTTGGTAGTTAGCATAACCTTTTTTAGGGTCTTTTTCAAATAGGTCATAATTAACTCCCAACAATTGGCAAAACCTACCTTCCATGTAGGTGGCTCCTAATTTTTTAGACAACTCGATACCTTCTTCACAAAGTCCTATCGGTGATGGCAAATTCGGGTCATCATAAAATTTCCAGACCATGTGTAAGCCCAAGTCATAATAGACCGCGTACAATTTTTCATAATCATCATAGACAACGGTTTTGTATTCTTTCATATATTGCTCATACAAATCCCCGTTTTTTTCACTTTTAAAAAGATAGCGCATAATCCTTTTCAACACTTCTGCCCTGAGGGTGTCATTTTTTTGTGCCTCTGCAATTGTTTTTGCTTTCAAATAGTGGTCAAACCCCAACGAATCTTTACTTATTTTTTCATTTACGGCTAAGTCCCCGAGTACAATTTCTTTCAAAAACCGGCTACCGACGGATGTGTCTGACCGGGTGTCAAAACGTGTTTTAGCCGATTTATAGGCTTCATAATCGCCGTTTTTAAATTCATCTAATTGCTGACAAAAAAAATCTGTAATGAATTCATTTTCAAATGATTTTATTTTCAAAAGCGAATCGGATTTTTCTATATCTAAAGCTTTGAAAGCATTTAAAACTAGATAAAAATCATCAGAAAAATAGGTGCGTGAAGCGACCCTCTCTTGAGCATGCGTAAGGATGGCAAAAAAAAAGATAAACAATATAAGTTTGTTTTTCATCAAGCTACTTCAATCTGGCAAAATCGAATACCTATTGTAGTTCTTTCGTCTGTTGTGGCACTTCTTTCTACATTAAGGTTGAATTTTTCTCTCTGCGACAGAACGATATCAACCGGAAATTCTTTCTCTACCGGATGAGTTACGTCCAGCGGATAAGGTATCAACGTGTATTTGCTTAACAATTCATCGGAAACTAAATTACCTATACCAAAGTTTCCCCCGCAATAATTCAAGACTTTAAACCGGATTTTATCGATTTTATATTTTCCCTTCAAGACCTTGCAATCAAACATGGTGACAATCCCAAAAGTCGTCTGCTCCGTGTTTTCAATATGAATCATCTGCCACTGCCCTTTCAATTTCGGGTCTTCCAAATTCAAGATCAGGTAAATTTTTTCCTCCTCCGTTTTAACTTTAATAGTTTTCATGATCCATCGTTTATATTTGATTAACAAGCTCGGACATTAATAACCTGATATGCGAACTACATAAACGTATAGACTTCATTCTTCAGCTTTTCATATTCTTTGTCTAACTTCTCTTTCGTTTTCGAATTTAATTCTTTAAAAAATTTGGACAAGAAGGAAAGTAACTTTTTCATTTTGGATTGAATTACGAGATTGTTGCATTTAGAAAATAAGTGTGTAAAACCTTGCGGTAGCGATACTACTTACACATTCGTTTTTCGATGAAACAAAGTTGCAACAAACCATCAAACTCGTCAATACCCAATCGTGGGTATATTAATGCCGTGTTAGGTATTTTATCGCAAATAATATGGCAATAAAAATCAAAAAACCTATCAAAACCCGATAACTTCCTTTGTAAAATTTTTGGTGCAAAGCCGCGTCCTTACTATAACTGTAAACGAGTGCCGCCACAAAACATACGACAAAAAAAAGCACAAAAACGATTCTTCCGGTTGTAAACATTTTTTATCTAATTAAATCAATCCGCTGTACTTTCTCAAAAACCATTCTGTACTAAGGCTAATCGATATCAAAATCAACAACCAAATCCAATCGATTATTGGTGCGTCTGACCTGTATTCTTTTAATACGGGTTTGAAACGGCTGTCTTCTTTCAGCGAATGTATCAATTTTTGAACTTCATCCGGCAAAAATATTTCCCCGCCGGTTTGGTTTGAAACATTTTTCAACTTGTTGTAATCAGCTCCTGAAAATTGTTTTTCCATGTCAAAATCCAACACGGTAAAAACCCCTTCCTTTTTCAAATTCGCTCCTTCGACAAGTACCGTGAATTTGTATTCACCCGGCGGGATTCCATTCAAGTTGGCTTCGTAATAATCTTTTTGCAACAAAAACGGAAAAACGAACTGCTCATTTGACTGTTGGTTTTGCAAAGTAATTTTTAATGCTGCCCGATTGTCAAAGTTAAAAATTTCATCGAAATATCCGGCACGAATCCAAAGGTTGTCATTGCTTTCGTAAATCGTTTCATAATCCAACTGAAGCCGTTCCCTCTTTTGATTGGAAGAAAGATATTGTACCAAATTGCCTATAAATCCATCAAAACCTTCGAAGTTTTTTTGATTTAAAAAATCGTGCGCCCGCCAGCGCCAAATGTTTTCTGCAAAAAGTACGGCATGCTTGCTTTCGGCCAATTCGAAAGTTGCAAAAAGCGGGTTTTTGTTTTTTCTACCACGAATTTTTTGCGATAGCAAAACATCAAAATTTACCTTGCTTTCAATTTCCGTCATCATCCCTTTCAGAGGTGGAAAATTGTCAAAACCAATGTCTTTAACATAAAATGTTTTGAAACTAGCCTGATAACTTCCCTGTATATCTTCAGAAAAATTTGCCTCCTGCAAACGATAGCTTGGCTCGGCCGTATTCCAATACGCAATATCCGTTTTGGATCCGATCACCACCAAGGTGTTTTTATTAAATTCCCTGATTTGTTTGCGGGTTTCATCAAACGACCGATTGGGTTGATACAAAATTACCATTTGAAAATCGTTCAAATCTATCTTTTCTGTTACCGGATTTTTGATTTCTACTTTTCTGAATTTACTTCGCTCAATCGATTTCTTGAACGCACCCAAATCCGGATGAATAAAATCAGCCAACAACAAGATTTTCGATTGCTGGTTGATAACTTCCAATGCCACTTTTTTCTGATTGTTGACCATGTTTTTCTCTCCTTCAATTGGTAGCAGCGCAATTTCCAAAACCAAATTTCCTACCGACGATGCTTTCAGGTAGAATTTACTGAATATCGAATTGTTTTCAGCACTAAAATTCAGGTTTTGGGCAAATAAAACTTTTCCGTCCCGGCGGACTTCAAGCCGTGAATTTTGCGTGGTTTTTCCTTCATAAACACTCAATACTTCTACAGGAAATTGATTGTCCAAATAAGCGTAACGGTTGAGGTTGACTTGCTGAATTTTCAAATCAGGCCAAACGGCGGTATCGCCCAACACTATCGTATAAATTGGATTGGTAATGTTTCCTGCTCGGTTTTCATAATCCAATCCGTGGGTTTGACGGCCATCGGTTAACAACACCAACGGTGAATTCGTGTTTTTATTCAGCTTTCCGAGCAGCTGCAAAGCCGCGTCAGGGTTGGTCTTTCTATCTCCAAAAGTCAGGCTGTCGCCCGGCCGGATGCCTGCTCCGAAAAGATAGGATTCTACATCAAATTTTTTACGCAATTCCGGATTGTTTTCCAACAGGGAAGCAAGCCTTTTTAATGTATCCGCATAGCCGTTGTTTCGGATGGAAGCACTGTTGTCTAAAAGCAATGCCAATTTAGGCCGGATGGTTTCGCTTTTTGTTTTGTTGATTTTCGGGTTGATGAGCAACAGTATCAAGCAAAACCAACTGATTCCCCGCAAAACGGCTAAAATAAAAGCCCGCTTCGACTTGTTTTTTGCTTGGTAAAAATACTGAAACCACGCCAACAAACCTGCTGCGACAAGAGCTAAAAGAACAGTTAGTAAGGTTGGTGGCATTGGCGGGTATTACGAAATTTGAATTGTGAATTGTGCAAGCTAGAAACTTGGTGGGTTCAGCCACCATTTGTGAAGCCGGATTCGCTGATTTGAAAATTTAAAAGGTGCTGATTTAATCGAACTTAACACTTGCTTTCTCTAAACATATCGCTAAAGCTTGTTGGATGTCCGCAATCAAATCTTCGATTTCTTCGATACCTATCGAAAAACGGATAAGACCGTCGTTGATGCCTTGATTTTTACGTTCTTCTGGCGATAACAGCGAATGTGAAGTGAGCGTTGGTGACAGCACCGTACTCTCGACACCTGCCAGGCTCATCGACGATTTGATGAGTTTCAATTGGTGCTGAAATGCCAGCGAATCGATGTTTTCATCGAGTTCGAAGGACAACATTCCGCCAAAACCGTGCATTTGTTTTTTGGCCAATTCGTGATCCGGATGCGACTTGAGCCCAGGGTAATAGACCCATTTGACATGCGGGTTTTTGTTGAGATACTTTGCCATTTTCAGCGCATTTTTGTTTTGCGCTTTCACACGCAAACCCATGGTTTTGATGCTGCGTTCGAGCATCCAAACCGTAAAATCGCTCAGACTGCCGCCAAAGTTTTTTGCCAAATGAAAAATTTGATTGATGTGTGCCTGCGATGCTGCAACGGCTCCCGCCAAAATGTCGCTGTGCCCGCCCATGTATTTGGTCGCGCTGTGGATGACGATATCGATGTCGAAATCTATCGGGTTTTGATTGACTGGCGATGCAAAGGTGTTGTCGATCATCGAAATAAGCCCGTGTTTTTTTGTAATTTTGGCAACTGCTTCCATGTCTGTGATGGTAAGCAACGGATTGGAAGGTGTTTCGATATAAAGCACTTTGGTATTTGGGCGAATGGCTTTTTCAAAAGAATCCGGACGCAAATCTTCGGTGAAGGTATATTGAATCCCAAACTTGTGAAACTCTTCCAAAATAAGGTTCATCGTGCCACCGTAAAGAGATTTTTGCAGGATGATGTGGTCGCCATGGTGCAAAAATGCAAAGAGTGTATGGCTGATGGCCGCCATGCCGGATCCGAAAATCAAACCGGCTTCGGCGTGTTCGAGGGCAGCAATTTTTGCTGAAAGGCCTTGTTGGTTGGGCGTGTTGAAATAGCGCGGATAGCGTTTCACATCCACGTTGTCAAAGGCATAGGAAGTGGACAAATAGATGGGAGAAACGGCTCCTTTGAATTGTTCGTCTTTGATTTCCCCAACATGGGTGCAAATGGTGTTGATTCGGGTTTTTTTCATAGCTTTATGATTACATGGATACCACTGCCGACAGGAATAGAATATTGAGATGAATACAGTATATTTTATTTCGTAAATTTATTCAAAAAAAAGTGCAATCAACAACTTTTCTACCAACATTTCGATTCTAACGGAGTTCCATCTGGACGTTATATTGGAAGAAAAGTGTCACCAAAAGAGGGAGCCAATATATTATATAAGCATAGTGATTGCAAGGATTAAAACATTTAATTTAATTTTTATCGGGCATCAAAAACTCAAAATCAAAACATCAAATACCTACTCAAAAATCGCATCATAGATAATCTGCTGGATTCTCTCGCGGATGCTTTCTTTGCTGAGTTTGTTGATAGCCGAATTCGGGTAAGTCCGGTTAGACATAAACACATAAACAATTTCTGTCTCGGGATCAACCCAGGCAAAGGTGCCAGTAAATCCGGAATGCCCAAAGCTCTTCATAGACACACAACCACAGGTAGGCCCTGCTCCACCCAATTGCGGTTTGTCAAACCCAATTCCCCGGCGGTTGTTTTTGTTGCAATAATGGCAAGAATTAAACGCTCCCATTGTAGATGTTTCTAAAAATTGTCGCCCACCATAATAACCATTTTGCAAATACATCTGCATGATTTTGGCTACATCGTTGGCGTTGCTGAACAGGCCCGCGTGCCCTCCTACTCCGTTGAGCATGGCTGCTCCCATATCGTGCACATAACCGCGGATGGTTTGATGCCTGTAATAATCATCTTCTTCTGTTGGTGTAATCTGTGTTAGCGGAAATTTTTCCAAAGGCCTGAAAGTCGTGTAATTGGCTCCCAATCCTTCGTAAAAGTACTTTTGATCTAAGTCTTCCAAGTGCTTTCCATACTCTTTTTCAATGTATTTTTTCATAATCAAAAAAGGAAGATCGCTGTATTTGTACTCCAATTTGGGTTGCAAAGGTGAATCGGCAATTAACTGATACAGGGTGTCTTGGTAGTCTTCACGCAGATATAAGTCATTGGCAACCTTTATGTTGAATTTTCCTTCCGGTATTTTTCGGTAATATTTATCAGACGGGGTATTATCCGGATTGAGGGTGGCTAAATAGAACGGAATCCAAGGTTTGAGCCGTCCGTAGTGTGAGAGGATTTCAAGCAAGGTGAGGTTTTGCTTGTTTGAATGTCGAAGTCCGGGAAGTAACTCGCCCAATTTTGTGTCAAAATTGATGTCTTTGTTTTCGTAGAGCTTCATCACCATCGGCAGGGTGGCGAGAATTTTGGTCAACGAAGCCAAATCATAAAGGGTAGAATCAGTCACCGGCTCAGTTTTTTCGTAGGTGTAGTAACCAAAGTTTTTGCTGTAAACCACTTTTCCTTTCCGGGCGACCAAAACTTGCATACCGGGTGTGATTTGTTGGTCGATGGCATATTGCGCGAGGGCATCAATTTTATTCAAAATGGCTGCGTTTAAGCCCACACTTTCTGGTAAGGCATACGCCAAACGGGACAAAGGTTTTGTGTATATGCCAAACCCTTCCTTGAATTCTTCCGTTACACTTACCGGTAAACTTCCCTTAAATCCAATGGCACCAAAGATTGCTTGGGCAGTTACAAATTGAGACATTTCGCTGTTTTGATATGCCATCACGAGTCCCTCAATGTTTTTAGTCTGCTTTAGATTCTTCAGCACGTAGGGTCGGGCAAAGACCACCAAAATCACTTTTTTGTCTTGGGCAACTTTCTCTATAAAAGTCAATTCAGAATCGGTGAAATCGTTTTTCAGATAGGCTGTTGCATTGGATTTGTGATAACCGATGATAACAAGATTATATGATTTCAAAGTATCCAAATCCTCAGACAAAGAATCGATGCTTAAAACATCAATATCGGTGTATTTCTTGAGCGTATTCACAAAAACTTCGTTGCTGTTATCACCCACTTTTAAATAGGCGATTTTGGTTTCTTGTAAGTCATTAATCGGTAAAATTTCTTTCTTGTTTCTCAACAAAGTGACAGCATTTTCATATAGTTTCTGATTGAGTACCTTATTTTCGTTTTTGTTTAAATCTGCAATCAAATTAACGGTGTCTATTTTTTGCAAATGATGAAGCCCTGCTTTGTATTTTGCCTTCAGTATTTTTTTGACCGAATAGGCCAATCGTTCTTCCGTATAACTTCCGTTTTCGTAGGCTGCAAGCAGTTTACCCGCTGCCGTCGGCACATCTTCAGAAAAAAGCAACACATCATTTCCGGCCATAAAAGCAGCAAAGTCGATATCACCCGGGCTGCTGAAAGTGGATGCGCCTTTCATGTTGAGTGCATCGGTAAAAATCAAGCCTTTAAAACCCATTTTTTCTTTCAACAGACTGGTAATGATGTTATAAGAAATAGAGGAGGGATAACCCTGGCGAGGTTCTAAATCAGGAACTTCCAAATGAGCAACCATCACACTTGACAGTCCTTCTGAAAAAAGTTTTTTGTAGGGGTAAAATTCGACCGAATCCAACCGCACCAAATTATGGTTGATAATCGGCAAGGTTTTGTGTGAATCGGTATCGGTGTCTCCATGACCCGGAAAATGTTTTCCACTTGACAAAACACCTTCACTATGCATACCGCCAATGAATGCCGAGGCACTTTGGTAAACGTTTTCTTTGTTTTCGCCGTACGATCGGTTTCCAATAATTGGGTTTGCGGGGTTCGTGTTGATATCTAAAACCGGTGCAAAATTGATATGAATACCCATTCGCTTAGACTGCCTTCCCAATTGTTCACCCATTTGCCGAATGAGGTTTTTATCGCGAATGGCTCCTAATGTCATGTTCCAAGGATAGCGAAAAGTAGAATCCAATCGCATGCTAAGCCCAAATTCCGCATCGATGCCAATCATCAGCGGCGTTTTTGATTCGGCTTGATAGCGATTGGTCAGAATTGCCTGACGGACGGGACCGCCTTGAAAGAAAATCAACCCGCCGATGTGGTGTTTAAGAATAAGGGAATCTATTAAAGTTTCATGTATCGAATCACGGTTAGAATAAGCCGCAACCATAAAGAGTTGGCCCACTTTTTCTGGAACGCTCATCTGGTTGTACAAACTGTCCACCCAACGGTTTTGCTTCTCCAAATCATTTGCATCAAGTGGAATGATGGTTTGTTGAGAAAAGACAGAATAAGAAATTACCAGCAACAAAAAAAACAGCTTCTTCCTCATACAGTCTGGTTTTTTGGACTTAGAAATCGATTGTGCCAACTGTTTTGTGCGGTTGTTTCCCAATTGCTTACAAACTCGCCTTTGGTTTTGACTAAATTATTGAAAACGATGGTTTCACCTGTGAAGTTTCCCTCAGATAAAGTTTTTTTAAATTCCGGCAACGTCATTTTTTGGATAGATTCATTTTGTTTGAACAAAATCAGGGTATTGTCTAACAAAGACAAATCATGAAATGATTCTAATGATTTGATAAACCGCACCGATGCATCGATAGAGCAACCCGAAGCGGCGTGTATGTCTTGGTTGACCCCGAGCACGATAAACCGGTTGTAGGGCAACAAAAATCCGACTTGCAGGTCTTGCCCGTGTGCTGTCCAATCAGACAAAAATGCTGAAAGCGAATCGTTTAATTCCTCGATTTCAATCGC
>PFUR01000084.1:0-15337 GCA_002790195.1 Flavobacteriales bacterium CG_4_9_14_3_um_filter_40_17 | reverse complement strand
AATTTGGGAATATACCAATTCAGAAACTAAACAATAAAAACTAAAAACTTTAAATTTGAAACTCGCTATCACTCCCTTTGTCTTCGCTCAGGAGTACTCCTTCGGCTCACTTCGCATCTCGACTGCGCTCGATGTGACAGCTCAGGGCAAGTAAATCAAGGTTGCTCAGGGTACAACCAAAATAATAGCCTACAAACTCCCCGCTTGCGCCAACAACTCGGCGATGTCATACACTTTTACAGAAGTTTCTTTCTCTTTGTGTTTCACGCCATCTGTCATCATGGTATTGCAAAAGGGGCAACCCGTGGCGATGATGTCGGGCTGCGTTTCGAGCGCTTCCTCGGTGCGTTCAATGTTAATGTCTTTATTGCCTTTTTCAGGTTCTTTAAACATTTGCGCGCCTCCTGCACCACAACAGAGGCCATTGGATTTGCAACGTTTCATTTCTGATAGTTCAGCATCCAATTTTTGTAGCAAGTCTCGTGGAGCTTCATATACTTTGTTGGCTCTTCCCAAATAACAAGGGTCGTGAAAGGTGATTTTTTTTCCTTTGAATTGCCCGCCCGCAACGCTCAGCTTTCCCGAATCGAGCAACGATTTGAGAAACTCGGTGTGGTGCATCACCTCGTAATTGCCTCCCAATTCGGGATATTCATTTTTGAGGGTATTGAAACAATGTGGGCAGGTGGTTACAATTTTTTTCACTTCATAAGCGTCCAAAATCTGTATGTTGGACATGGCTTGCATCTGAAATAAAAACTCATTGCCGGCACGTTTGGCCGGATCACCGGTACAACTTTCTTCCGTTCCCAACACGGCAAAAGAAACTTCTGCTTTTTGCAACAGTTGCACAAAAGCTTTGGTTATTTTTTTAGCTCTGTCGTCAAAACTTCCGGCACAACCCACCCAAAAAACTACCTCGGGCTTTTGTCCGGCTGCCGTCATTTCTGCTAAAGTGGGTACTTGAAGTGCGTCGCTCATCTCTCAAAATTTTAGTCTTTAAAAACCTGAATGGTCATTTCTTTTTCAACCAGCTCAGTGAATTTTCCTTTGTAGCGGGTGGCTTTTACCAAGTGGTTGTCTATCCAATGATAGTTTCCGCCACGCGGTTTTCCGACCAGCAAACTATGATATTTGAAACCGTTGTCTTTCAGCCATTTTTCTGTGACTTCACGGTGTGCTTCAGTCCTGGAAGTAAAAAAACAGATGATGTGGCCTTCATCATACCATTTGTTGAGTGTTTTCAGCGCATCCGGATATACTTTGGCAGTTGCCATGCGCTCAGGCTCCTCGTTGGGAATATCATCGCAAATAGTTCCATCAATATCTATTAAGTAGTTCTTGATTTCATCAGGCAGTACAGGGCTCACATGTTCTCCTCCTTCTACTTTCTTGTGCAACATTTTTTCAACATCTCCTTTTTCCATGTTTTCTTGGTTTTAAGCTTTGATTATTTATAGATTATCTTTCCAGTTGAGCCGATCTTGTTGATTGAATGGCCAAGGTGCACCATTGTTTTCGATATTGGCCATCATGGTGTTTAGGTCAGACGGGGCTGCGGACTGTTCCATGACAAGGTATCTTCTTAAATCGATGATGATGGACAAAGGATCTATATTGACAGGACAGGCTTCTACACAGGCATTACAACTGGTGCAAGCCCAAATTTCTTCGGGTGTAATGTAGTCATTCAAGAGCGTTTTGTTGTCTGGAACGAATTTGCCGTTTCTATCCATATTCCTGCCTATTTTCTCGATTCTGTCGCGGGTGTCCATCATGATTTTGCGTGGCGAGAGTTTTTTGCCGGTTATATTTGCCGGACAAACGGAAGTGCAGCGGCCGCACTCTGTACAGGTGTAAGCGTTTAAAAGTTGGATGCGGTTTAGGTCGAAAACATCGCTGGCTCCAAATTTTTCGGAAGTTGTATTTTCATTTGAGGGAGCGACTGCAAAGGGGTCGATCGTTGGGTCGAGCATGAGTTTTACCTCTTTGGTAACCGATTCGAGATTGCTAAATTTCCCATAGGGTTTAAGATTGGCAAAATAGGTGTTTGGAAAAGCCAACAGTATGTGTAAATGCTTGGAGTAATAGAGGTAATTGAGAAAATAGAGAATTCCGGCAATGTGCAACCACCAAGCAGTTCTTTCAATCATGTGTAAATTGTGGCTGCCGAAACCCGCGAAAATAGGCGCAAGATAACTGCTTATAACATTTCCGCCACCTGCCAGCTGAAATTCAAAATCAGCCGCATTCATCGTCAGAAAAAGCAACATGAGAACGGCCTCGATATATAAAATCATATTGGCATCCTTTTTGGGCCAACCCTTCATTTCAGGATTCCAAAAGCGTTTGATTTTTTGAATATTCCTTCTTGTCCAAAAAATAATTACGGAAACCAAAACCAACAAAGCTAAAATCTCAAATGCACCTATCAAAGTTTGATAAAACCGGCCCATAAAAGAAAAAACCCGATGGGTACCGACAATCCCGTCAATAATAATTTCGAGGACTTCAAGATTGATGACTATAAATCCTACATAAACAATTACGTGAAGCAAACCTGCGATGGGCCTTTTGACCATCCGAGATTGTCCGAAGGCAATCAATAACATGTTTTTCAGTCGCTCTTTGGGCTGATCGGTACGGTCGATTTTTTTTCCCAAATAGATATTGCGCTTGAGCCTTTTTACGTTTAACGAAAAAAAGACAACGGCCGCAATGAGCAGGTTGATAAAAACGAGATTGTCAAGATAATTTATCATTGGTTTGCGGATTCGTCAAACGGCTGGTAGGTTTTTGCTTTTTTCCCAAATATAGAAAAATGCACGTAGCGCTTAGGGTTGAGCCTAAAATCTTGCAGCAAAAGCTCCATTTGTTTGGATGTTTTTTCTATATTTTGATAAAGCGCTTCGTCCTTTGCCAACTTACCCAAAGAACCTTCTCCTTTGTTGATGCCTTCCAATAGATTGTTCAGATTGCCAATCGATTTTTGTAAATCGGCGACGGTTTTGCCCAAACCTGCTTCAGACAGGGTTTTGGAAACTTTTGCCAAATTTGCGGTCAAGGTATCGATGTTTTGTACAGAAGTACTTATTTGCCCCTGATTCGTTTTTAAAAACGTATCTAAAGAAGCTGTGATGGATTCTAAATTTTCCAAAGTCAAATTAAATTTCACCACACTTGCCTGCAAGTTTTCGCGGGTTTTGGTGTCAAAGGTTTGGTTAAATTTATTCATCACAGAATCGGTATTGATTACCAAACTTTCTATTTTATCTTGAAGCGGAGAAAGGCGTTCGTCTAACACATCGGTAAAACTTGGTTTGATTTCCCCTTTCAGATAATCGCCCGATTGAGCAACGGGTGCGTCGTCTAAAGCCGGTTTGATGGCGACTGCTTTGCCACCTATCAGGCTCGATTCATATATTTGGGCAATGCTGTTTTTAGAAATGCCTAACGATTTATCCATTGTGATGGTTACCAACAACTTAGATGTCTTTCCTTGAAATTCAATATCGCTTACTTTGCCAACATTAAATCCGTTGACGGAAACCGGTGTGCCGGTCATCAACCCTTGTATGTCATCATAAACTACGTAATAGACAGTAGAAAAATTGAAAATATTTTTCCCCTTGAGATAGTTGAAGCCCCATATAAAAACAACAAGAGCGGTCAGGACAAGGATAGCGGCTTTAAATTCTTTGGACAGTTTCAATGGGATAGATTTTAAGGCAAAAATAAGGTTTCGTTTTTAAAAATTGGTGATTAGTCGCAATGTATTTTATTTTTCTAATTTTTTTAATGCCTTCTTCAAAGGAATTTGTTTGTTTTTTTCATAAGAGGCAATAAATGCGTCTTTGTATCCCGATTGCTGCGCCTCTTTTAAGAACTTTAATGCTTTGGAATAGTCATAGGTTTCTTGATAAAGATAGCGGTTTATTTTACCTACTTTTTCACTTGAAACAGGCGATAGCCCGCTGAAATTATTCCGGTTTAAACTGATTTTTTTAGCACTGGCGAACAGTTGGATTTTAAATAGAATGATTTTGTCTTTTGTGTTTTGTGAATAAAAATCGGCCACGGTTGTGGTAGATTTTGTTTGTGAAGAATCTTCTGCCTGAGGGTTGTTGTTTTTATCAAATGTATAATCGCTTTGGTTATCATAAAAAACCGATTTATACCTAACAAGTGCCTGATAAACAGCATTTGACATATCGACCTGCCCACTTGTCGAATCTAAATAACGGCCTTCAGCATAGTTGGACAAAAACCCGACTTCTACCAAAACACTTGGCATGAAAGTCCTGCGGATAACCAATAAATTAGCTTGTTTTACGCCTCGGTCAACGCGATTGTATTGATTGGCAAAATTATCCTGGATCATATCGGCCAATTGGATACTTTGATCGGTGTATTCTTCTTGTAGCAAAGTAAGCCCGATGACGGTTTCCGGGGCATTCGGATCAAAGCCCTCATAGTGCGTTTGGTAATCGTCTTCCAAAAAAATCACGGAGTTTTCTGATTTGGCGACTTCAAAATTCTCTTTATTTTGGGCTAACCCCAACACAAAGGTTTCGGTGCCTTCCGCTTGGCTTTTGTGATAATTACAATGTACAGAAACAAACAAATCTGCTTTGGCTTTGTTGGCAATGTTGGCGCGGTCTTTCAATTCTACAAAAACATCGGTTTTGCGGGTGTAAATCACCTTTAAGCTAGGAAGGTTTTCTAAGCGTTTGCCAATCTCAAGTACGATGTTTAGCGCAATATCTTTTTCCTTATGACCGTTTCCCATATTGCCCGGATCTTTTCCGCCGTGCCCGGCATCCAAAACGACGGTGAAGGGTTTGGTGCTTTTTTGCCCTGTGGCAATATCAAAAAAGAAGACAGAAACTATCAGGAAAAGCAGAATTTTTCTCATACAAATTTAATGGTCAACGATTGTTTAATCTATAACGATGAATGCTTCTTTTTCGCTTACAAATAGCCAAAAAATATCCGTAAGTTTGGGGCTTCAAAAACTGAGCCATAACTTTACAAAATTACTATTTAAAGTGTTGCAGGCAAATTTGATTAAAACATACCTGAGTTTGTTGGTTTTACTTGCGGTGACATTTGTTTCGCGTGCGCAAGAATTTCCGCTTCCATCCAAACAAAAACCAATTCAGACGCAAAAAGACACGCTCGTTTCGCAAAAAGACAGCCTGTTGCGGAAAAAAATCGAGGCTACACGAAAAGAAATTTTAAACGACACCATCAAGCCCAAAACTTTGGCCATCGCTGATTCGACGGTGACAGCCACCCTCGATTCCTTAAAAAAAGATTCGTTGCAAAAAGACAGCCTTCGCAAACCCAAACCTTTTTTGGATGCCAACATCATCTACAAGGCCAAAGATTATCGGCGGCTCGACCAAAAAAACAAAAAAGTGTATCTCTACAACGAGGCAGAGGTCAAATATGGCGATGTAGAACTGCAATCCGGTGAAATTCAAATCGACTACGAAAAAAATGAGGTTTACGCGCGCGGCATCAGGGACACGGCCAACGTCATGATTCAATATCCTTATTTTAAACAAGGTACAAATGTAATTGAACCCGATTCGATTCGATACAATTTCAAAACCGGAAAAGCGCTGATTTACAATTCACGAACCAAACAGGGTGAAATGAACATCATCAGCCCCATCAGCAAACGGGTCAACGACTCGGTGATTTACATTAAAAATGCCAAGCTCACAACGTCGCAGGACTTGGATGACCCGGAATATTACTTTTTGGCGAGAAGGCTCAAAGTAGTCCCGGGAGAGAAAGCTGTTGTCGGTATCACCAATTTGTTTATCGCCGACGTACCAACTCCCATCGGAATTCCTTTCGGTTTTTTTCCTTTAAACAATGAAAAATCACTATCGGGTATTATTGTTCCCACTCCTGGAGACGACAGTCAACGTGGCTTTTTTCTTCAAAACGGAGGATATTATTTTGCGCTTTCCGATTATTATGACTTGGCAATCTTAGGCGATGTGTTTTCAAACGGAAGTTTTGCGCTTCGTTTCGAATCTTCCTACGCCAAACGCTATCGATACCGGGGAAACATTAGTTTGCGTTCTGAAAATTTAATAACCTCCGAACGCGGCTTGCCTGATTTTGCCAAAAGCAACAATACCAATTTTCGTTGGTCTCACTCACGTGACAGAAAGTCGAGTCCAAATTCGTCTTTTACTGCCTCGGTCAACATTGCCAGTAGCAACTTTTTCAGGGAAAGTGTCAACCAGCTGAATACCAATAATTTTCTTTCCAATACATTGAGTTCTTCTATTTCATACTCAAGGACTTTTCCGGGACCTCCCGGTATCAATATGTCGATGACGGTCACACATTCGCAAAACACCAATACGGATATTGTCAATATGACTTTACCTACATTTCAGGGAAGTGTGGAACGAATTTTCCCGTTTGCACCCAAAACTGGTGTCAAGAAAGGCATCATTGACAACATCAATTTTCAATACAACTTACGGGCGGAAAACCGCATTCAAACTTTTGATTCTCTTTTCCTGAAAAAAGAAATGTTTGACAATGCCAAAGTTGCCGCTCAACACACCATCCCGATTGCGACCAACTTCAAAGTATTCAAATATTTCAGCGTATCGTTGGGCACAAATTTCAACGAAGTTTGGACACTCAACACCATAGACAAAAGTTTTGACACGATTACAAACAGAGTGGTCTCGCAAGAAGTTAAAGGATTTGAGTCATTCAGAACTTACGATTTTTCTACCAGCATTGGAACCACCATCTACGGAATGTTTGATTTCGGAAAGGACAAAAAAATTCAGGCAATTCGCCATGTGATGCGACCTTCCGTCAGTTACTCCTATCGCCCGGCTTTTAGTCAATATTTTAAGAAATTTGAAGTGCCTGAAACCGATTCCAACGGCAATCCGCTGCCTTTTATAGACAATGAATTCACACCTTTTGAAGGCGGTATTTTTGGCGCACCTACCAACCGCGAATCCAGTTTTATGGGGTTTTCGCTTGCCAATACTTTTGAGGCAAAGGTCAGAGACCGAGACACCACCAAAACCGAGCCTAAAAAAATCATGTTGCTGAGCAGTTTAAATTTTTCGACCGGATATGATTTTAAGGCCGATTCCCTCAATCTCAGCCCACTTTCTGTCAGAGGCGGCACGCAGCTTTTTGACAACAAACTGGGCATCAATTTTGGTATGATTCTCGATCCGTATGCCTTAGACAGCAAAAATAATCGATTTAACACGTTAAACATCAACAACGGGGGAAGCCTTTTCCGGCTGACGAGTGCCAACCTCACAACCGATTATTCGTTCACCAGCGATTCTTTCAAACCCAGACAACAGCGACAACAAGACGGCTCGCAGAACAACTCGCGAGATGACGATTTGTTTGGAGTTTCCGATGATTTTTCCGATGAGCGATTGCGCGATGAGGAAGAGCAAGAAGAAGACAAAGACATTGGGAAAGACAAATGGTACACGGCCAACATGCCTTGGGATTTGCGGTTTTCTCATTCATTGAGTTATTCTAATGCAAGACGACAAAACGAAGTAACCAATAATTCATTAATGTTTTCCGGAAACGTCGATCTGACCCCCAATTGGCGCGTGGGTTTGTCCTCGGGCTATGATTTTAAAAACAACGGTTTTTCGTTCACCCAAATCCGGTTCGAAAGAGATCTCAGAACCTGGCGCATTAATTTCAATTGGACACCGCTCGGAAACCGGCAGACTTGGTTTTTCTTTATCGGGATCAAATCTTCTGTCTTGAGCGACATCAAATGGGAGCGGAATCGGCCGCGTGACCAACGCTTGTAAAATCAATGGGCAAATTTGAAACTATAAAAACGAAAAAAAGATTCAGGATTAAGGACACAAAACTCAGAAAGGTGACTTTCATAAAACTTGAACTTGGAATAAATCAAAAAGGCAAGATGATTTAGTTTGTTTCCACTTTTCAATCATTAATCTTCAATCAACTCCGGACTTCTGATTCACATAAAATGATAATTAACAAAGAATTAGAAAACATTCAAAACTTTAATTTTAGTTTTGCTATACTTTTGTAAAAAATTACACTATCAAATGAAAAAAACTTCTGCTTACTTAATAACAATTTTTTCGCTACTGATTATTTCTTGCCATAAAAATGACGGGTATCAAATAAATATCGATGTACAAGGTGCTGAAAACGGAACTAAAGCCTATTTACTTAAATACGAAGACCAAGTAGGTGTGATTCAAGATTCATCTTTAATTGAAAACAACAAAGTAGTTTTTGAAGGCCGGGCGACAAATTCCGAATTTCATTTTATTCAATTTCAAAACAAAGGCGGCGCACTCCTTTTTTTATTGGAAAATGCAGAAATCCAAATAAAAGTTCACGCGGATTCGCTTTTCAAAGCTTCCATTGAAGGCACCAAAACCAATGAAGAATTGGTTGCTTACCGAAACCAAATGAACGATTACAACCACCGTCAAAGTGAAATTTTTGAGCAATCCAAATCGTTGTCCGAAAATGATACGGTTCTTATCAACGGGCTTCAAGCCACCTATGATCGGGTTGGCAAAGAAGCCAAGGAGTATGAATTGAATTACATCAAATCGCATCCGGATTCCTACTTGAGTACACTCATCATTCAAGAATTATTAAGTTTCAACGACATCTCTCCCAACGAAGCAGTCGCGTTGGCGGGCGGTTTAAGTGAACGTATAAGAAAATCGGAAATAGGGAAATCACTTGAAAATCAACTTTCCAAATTGGCTTCTTTGGAAGTCGGTGCGAAAGCCCCCGATTTTGTGGGCCCTACACCCGAAGGCGGCGCGCTCAAACTCAGTCAGGTGAATGCAAGAATCACTGTACTTGATTTTTGGGCATCTTGGTGTACGCCTTGTCGTGCCGAAAACCCGAGCCTAACGGCATTTTATGAAACCATGCATCCCAAAGACCTCGAAATTGTCAGTATTGCACTTGACAGAAATTCCGAAGATTGGAAAACTGCAATCAAAGAGGACGGCATGCCGTGGCTCCATGTGTCAAACCTGATGTTTTGGGAAGAACCCATTGCTCGTTTATACAATGTGATGGCCATCCCACAAACATTTGTATTGGATGAAAACAAAAAAATCCTCGCAACAGATTTAAGAGGTGAAGAATTGAGAGCTTTTGTGGAAGAAAAATTAGCCGAAAATAATTTTTGACTTCAGTGGTTGCTGGTGGCAGGCTTGTGAATTGGAATTTGTCTTAGATTCCCCTTAGATTTTCTTCATCTGCTGTTGCATCATCTTAATCTGATCTTTCAGCATATTTTGCTTGTCTAATTTTTTAGCTTCTGCCAACAATTCGGTTGCTTCCCTTTTTCTTCTTTTGGTCATGGCAATGCCTGCCAAATTCAATTTAGCCAAAGCCAAATCGTGCTTCATCGAAAGTCCGAGCGAAATAGCCTTTTTGAATAGTTTTTCTGCCTGCGTGATGTTCGTCTGAGAAGCCATCAAGCCTTTGAGGTAGTAGTAATAACCTTGTTGCTTTGTCGTCAGGGCGGCTTCCGGATTCTTGATTTTGTCTATCCATTTTTCGGCTCCCTTAAAGTCTTGCTTACGCAAACGCATAAATGCCAAAAGAATCAACTCGTTTTTATAATACAACAGGATAAAAACCGAAGAAAGAAGAATAAACATGATACCATTTCCGATGAAACCCTCCGTAAACTGATAGATGGCATACGCAAAAACCAACACGGATAGGATTAATTTGAATATTTTATTAAACATGATATTAAACTGGTTTTTTGAGTTGCCAAAGGTATAAAAAACAAAATAAAATATTTTAACTAACAGATTTGCGAAACTAAAATCTTGTCGTATATTTGCGCCGCTCTAAGCGATTACTCGATGTGAGTGGAAAACATTTAAGTTGTCAAGTATTTAAAGAAAAATATTCATGAAAAGAACGTACCAGCCCTCCAAGAGAAAAAGAAAAAACAAGCACGGATTCCGCGAGCGCATGGCAACTGCCAACGGCCGCAAAGTGCTTGCCAGAAGACGCGCAAAAGGAAGAGCAAAATTAACTGTTTCCTCGGAGCCAAGACATAAAAAATAGTGATTAAATCATTACATAAAAAAAGGTGTTGCTTTAGGGGTAGCACCTTTTTTTTATGTCCGAAAAATAAATTAGTTTTAGAGTCTACTCAATTTCAGTAAAATGCCTAAAAACATACAACTCAAATCGGTATTAATTATTGGTTCCGGCCCCATCATCATCGGACAAGCATGCGAATTTGACTATGCCGGTTCGCAGGCTTTGCGTTCGCTCCGCGAAGATGGGATTGAAACCGTACTGATTAACTCCAATCCGGCTACCATCATGACCGACCCAACGATGGCCGATCATGTATATTTATTACCACTCACCACCAAATCGATCATCCACATCCTGAACTGTCATAAGATTGATGCCGTATTGCCGACCATGGGCGGCCAAACAGCTCTGAATCTCTGCATCGAAGCGGATGAAAAAGGTATTTGGAGAGATTTTGGTGTGCAAATTATCGGCGTTGACATCGATGCCATCAACATCACGGAAGACCGGGAAAAGTTCAGAAAATTACTCGAAACAATCGATATACCTGTTGCACCCTCACAAATAGCCAATTCTTTTTTGAGAGGGAAGGAAATCGCGCAGGAATTTGGTTTCCCGCTGGTCATCCGTCCATCCTTTACACTGGGAGGCACTGGCGCGTCATTTGTCCATCGGCAAGAAGATTTTGTAGAGCTTCTCACCCATGGATTGGAAGCATCCCCCATCCACGAAGTATTGATAGACAAAGCGTTGGTGGGTTGGAAAGAGTACGAATTGGAATTGCTCCGCGATAACAAAGACAATGTTGTCATCATCTGTACCATAGAAAACATGGATCCGATGGGCATCCATACCGGCGATTCCATCACGGTTGCTCCTGCCATGACACTTTCCGACCGGACCTACCAACGCATGCGCGATATGGCCATCAAAATGATGCGCAGCATCGGTGATTTTGCCGGTGGTTGCAACGTGCAGTTTGCTGTGAGCCCGGATGAAAGAGGAGATATCATCGCCATCGAAATAAACCCGCGCGTTTCCCGCTCTTCAGCCTTAGCTTCAAAAGCAACAGGATACCCCATTGCAAAAATAGCCACCAAATTGGCCATCGGATACAGTTTGGATGAACTTCAAAACCAAATCACCAAATCTACCTCTGCCCTTTTTGAGCCTACGCTCGATTATGTAATCGTAAAAATACCGCGTTGGAATTTCGACAAGTTTGAAGGGTCTGACCGAACGTTGGGACTGCAAATGAAATCGGTGGGAGAAGTAATGGCCATTGGGCGTTCTTTTCAAGAAGCTTTGCACAAAGCTACCCAATCGCTCGAAATCAAACGAAACGGATTGGGCGCAGACGGCAAAGGGCTAACCAATTACGAACAAATCATTGAAAAACTCACGTATGCCAGTTGGGATCGGGTTTTTGTAATTTATGATGCCATACAGATGGGTATTCCGCTGAGCCGCATCCACGAAATCACCAAAATTGACCTTTGGTTTCTCAAACAATTTGAAGAATTGCACCTTCTCGAAAAAGAAATTGAAACATTTACCTTAGAAACACTGCCCAGAGAATTGTTGCTCGAAGCCAAACAAAAAGGTTTTGCCGACCGTCAAATAGCACACATGCTCAACTGCATGGAAAGCAAGGTTCACGAAAAACGAATAGATTTCAATATTAACCGGATTTACAAGCTTGTTGACACCTGCGCAGCCGAATTCAAAGCGCAAACCCCTTACTATTACTCTACTTTTGAGGCAGACTTACAAACACCTGACGGAAAAAGATTTACTGACAATGAAAGCAAGGTTTCAGACAAGAAAAAAATCGTGGTTTTGGGTTCCGGCCCCAACCGGATTGGGCAAGGCATCGAGTTTGACTACTGTTGCGTGCACGGCGTTTTGGCAGCTGCCGAATGTGGCTACGAAACCATCATGATAAACTGCAACCCGGAAACAGTATCCACCGATTTCGACATCGCTGACAAACTCTATTTTGAGCCCGTATTTTGGGAACATCTGTACGACATCATCCTGCATGAAAAACCGGAAGGCGTAATCGTGCAACTCGGTGGGCAAACCGCGTTAAAATTGGCAGAAAAGTTGAGCCGGTATGGTATAAAAATAATTGGAACAACCTTTGAGTCTTTAGATTTGGCGGAAGATCGTGGCAGTTTTTCAAAATTACTTCAAGAGAACAACATTCCTTATCCGCCTTTCGGCGTAGCAGAAACCGCGGAGGAAGCTTTATCACTGTCAGACACCCTCACTTTCCCCCTTTTGGTCAGGCCTTCGTATGTGTTGGGTGGCCAAGGGATGAAAATCGTCATCAATAAGCAGGAACTGGAAGAAACCGTAGTCGATTTGCTTCGAAAAATCCCCAACAACAAATTGTTGCTCGATCATTATTTGGACGGTGCCATCGAAGCCGAAGCTGATGCCATCTGCGACGGCGAAAATGTCTATATCATCGGGATTATGGAACACATCGAACCCTGTGGTATTCATTCCGGGGATTCCAATGCAACGCTTCCCCCCTTTAATTTGGGCGAATTGGTCTTGCAACAGATAAAAGATCACACGAAAAAAATTGCCTTGGCTCTTCATACAGTCGGTCTGATCAATATTCAGTTTGCCATAAAAGATGACTTGGTCTATATCATTGAAGCCAATCCGCGTGCTTCCCGGACTGTCCCGTTCATCTCAAAAGCTTACGGCGAACCCTACGTGAATTACGCTACTCGCGTGATGCTTGGAGTCAACAAGGTTACGGATTTCCAATTTAAACCAAAACTGAATGGTTTTGCCATCAAACAGCCGGTATTTTCGTTCAATAAATTTAAAAATGTCAACAAAAAACTTGGGCCGGAAATGAAGAGTACTGGAGAAAGCATTTTGTTTATCGAAAACCTGCGCGACGATCAGTTTTATGAGCTGTATGCACGAAGAAAAATGTATTTGAATAAGTAGAAATCGGAGTGATTAGTGTTTAGTAGAAATTAGTTTATTGATACATTTTCAAATTAACTTAATCCCTATCTTTGGTAAAATTTGATAAAAATGCTTTTCAGACAACCCGGAATCCTGTATTTTTTGTTCTTACTGGCCATTCCGATTGTTGTGCATTTGTTTAAGCTGCGAAAATTTCAAAAGGAATATTTTACCAATGTTGAATTGCTCAAACAGATTCAACTGCAAACACGCAAAAGTTCTGTTCTCAAAAAATGGTTAACGTTGGCGATGCGGTTATTGGCATTGGGATGTATTATTTTTGCTTTTGCACAACCCTATTACCCGTCTTCCGAAAAATCACTCAGCGATTCGAAAACCTTTATTTATTTAGACAATTCACTCAGCATGCAAGCCTTAGGTAATAACGGCCCGCTGTTGCCGAGAGCCGTACAGGATTTATTGTCTTATTTTCCGCAAGATATACCCGTTACTTTGCAGACAAACAATCAAACTTTTCAAAATACAACTTTAGAAAGCATCAAAAACGAATTGCTCGAACTCAACTATACCAACCAACCTGTCAGCGCGAAAGAATTGATGCTCAAAGCAAATCAGGTATTTTCAAAGCATTCGGATAGTCAAAACAACTTACTCCTTATCTCCGATTTTCAAAATTTTTCTCCCGCCAGATTTGATTCAATCCATACGGCCGGGGTGAAAACACGTTTTGCTATCCAAAAAAGTATCAACCAAACCAACGTATCATTGGACAGTTTGAGCATCGAAGATGGCGAAAATGAAAACCTGAAAATCAAGGTATGGATAAAATCAAACGCAGCTGCTTCTGAGATTCCAATTTCACTGTTTTTAGAAAAGGAATTAACCGGAAAATCAAGCTTGTCCTTCAAAAAAAACGAGACACAAACCACCGAATTTTCCGTTCCTAAAAAGGATAAAATCAAAGGATATTTGCAAATTGAAGACAACGGATTGTATTTTGACAACCGCTTGTATTTTGCAAATGACTATTCTAAAAAAATTAAAATTTGGGTGTTGGGCGATGCAAACAACGATTTCCTTAAAAATATTTATACGCCCGATGAATTTGATTTCAACCCTATCTCATCCGAAAAAACAGATTATACAGACTTGATGGCGCAAAATCTGATTGTGCTCAACGAGTTGAACGCCTTCACACCCGGGCTCATCGAATCACTTGTGAAATTTCACAAAAATGGTGGAAGCTTGTTGATTATCTTGCCCGAAAACACAGACCTTAATGCCTATAATTTGTTGTTACGGAATTTGAATCTTAGTAATCTATCTAAAAAAACAGAAACAGAAAGACTGATTACCACCATCCATTTTTCTCACCCCCTATTTAATGATGTTTTTGAAAAATCGGTTCTGAACTTTGATTATCCAAAGGTTGCTTCCTATTATCGGTTCGACAGTTCATCATCCTCCAAACTATTGAGTTTTGAAAACGACGATGCCTTTTTTGCAAATCCGTCCGCAAATATCTATCTGATTACAGCTTCTTTGCAGGTGGCCAACAGCAATTTCAAAAACAGCCCGCTGATTGTCCCGAGCTTATACAAGGTAGCGAAACAGAGTTTCGCCACCCAACAGTCCTACTATTTGCTCGGCAAAATCAACACCATTGACTTGGAACAAACCTTGGATAAAAACGAAGTATTGAGTCTGAAAAATACCGGCTCAGATTATATTCCGCTTCAGCAACAGCAAAATAACAAGGTTTCTTTGACCTTTGATGAATTTCCGAAAACCGCGGGGATTTATGAAGTCTATTTGAAAGACAAAACCATCAAATCGATTGCGTTTAATGATGATCGAAGTGAAAACATACAATCACGCGACGAGACAACTTCCCAAAATTCATCCATACTAAGTTATGATTCGACAGCCAAACTGCTGTCTGAACTAAAATCTCAGGGCAAAGAAAAGCAGTTTTGGAAATGGTTTGTTATTTTTGCACTGTTATTTTTAGTGGCTGAAACCTTGATACTTAAATATATCCCATGAACATATTACTCAAATCTGCCACCATCATCGATTCGGACAGCCCTTATCATCTGAAGGTTCAAGATGTTTTGATTGAAAACGGCATTATTTCAAAAATTGGAAACAGCCTGAAAGCCGATGCACATACAAAAGTCATTCAATTAGAAAACCTCCACGCCTCACAAGGATGGTTTGACAGCAGTGTGCAGTTTGGCGAACCTGGATTTGAAGAGCGCGAAACCTTGGAAAATGG
>PFUR01000066.1 GCA_002790195.1 Flavobacteriales bacterium CG_4_9_14_3_um_filter_40_17 | reverse complement strand
AAGTCGTGGATAGGCAACAACGCCGATGAACACACCCAAGAGGGTATTGCTTTGTTGCTCGAACCTACACCCAAGTTTTATGAAGAGATTCCCCCTCACCTTGTGGTTGGGGACTCATCCCCCCTTTGGGGGGAACGAGGGGGGAGTTTCAAAATGCTCTCCACCTACGTCTTTAAGTACAAGCGTTTCTTATGGCAGCTTATCATCGGTCTGTTGGCAGGCAGTTTGTTGCAATTGATCTTCCCTTTCCTGACCCAAAGTATTGTAGATGTGGGCATCAGGAATCAAGATGTCCACTTTATATACCTAATCCTAATCGCGCAACTGTTCCTGTTTTTGGGAAGGACTGCCGTAGAAGTCATCCGCAGTTGGATATTGCTGCACCTCAGCACCCGCATCAATATTTCGCTGATATCCGATTTTTTTATCAAATTGATGAACTTGCCTATTTCCTTCTTCGACACCCGGATGACAGGCGATATTCTCCAACGCATCAACGACCACAAACGCATCGAGCAAATACTGACTACCTCATCGCTCAATGTGCTGTTTTCGATGGTTAACTTGTTGGTTTTTGGCGTGGTTTTGGCTTATTACAGCTTGCTTATATTTGCCGTTTTTGCCATCGGCAGTATCGCTTATTTCGCGTGGATATTGGTGTTCTTCAAAAAGCGCCGTGACTTAGACTATAAAAGGTTTTCGCAAATCAGCCAGGAACAAAGCAAGGTCATCGAACTCATCAACGGCATGCAGGAAATCAAACTGCACAATGCCGAGAAGCAAAAACGCTGGGGTTGGGAATTTTTGCAAGCACGGTTATTTAAAATTTCCATGGAAGGCCTGGCATTGGAACAATACCAAAGCGTGGGGTCGAACTTTATCAACGAGCTCAAAAATATTTTGATAACCGTTCTGGCAGCCAAGTTGGTCATCGACGGCAATATCACCCTCGGGATGATGCTGGCTATCACCTATATCGTGGGCCAATTGAACTCTCCCATCAGCCAGCTTATCAACTTCCTCAGGGAATTGCAGGATGCCAAGATATCTTTGGAAAGGCTTTCGGAAATTCACAACAAAGCGGACGAAGAATTGAATGATGACGAAAAAACTCATGAAATCGGGGAAGATTCCGGTTTTTCCTTAAAAAACCTCACGTTCAGATATATCGGCTCCGATGTACCGGTATTGAAAAAACTGAACCTTGAAATCCCGGGCAACAAAGTTACCGCCATCGTGGGCGTAAGCGGCAGCGGCAAAACCACCTTGATGAAGCTATTACTGAAGTTTTATGAGCCTAATGCCGGTCAAATAAGCCTTATTTCCTCTTCCCTTCAGGGCGAAAGTGCAGCGCTTGACCTTAAAAATGTTTCCCAAAGAACTTGGCGGGAGCATTGCGGCGTGGTGATGCAGGAAGGATATATTTTCAGCGATACCATCGCCAACAACATTGCAGTAGGCGTTGATTTTGTAGATAAAGCAAAACTCAAACAGGCAGTTGAGATAGCCAACATTCAAGAATTCATCGAGTCATTGCCTCTGTCCTACAACACTAAAATCGGGATGGAAGGCACAGGCCTCAGCACGGGGCAAAAACAACGTTTGTTAATCGCTAGAGCCGTGTATAAAAACCCGAAATATTTGTTTTTTGATGAAGCCACTTCCTCGTTAGATGCCAACAACGAACGGGCAATTATGGACAAACTGCAAACCTTTTTTGAAAACAAAACGGTGGTGGTGGTGGCACATCGTTTGAGCACGGTAAAAAACGCTCACCAAATTGTGGTTTTAGACAAAGGAAAAATCGTTGAAGTGGGAAATCACAAAGAATTGGTGGCCAAACAAGGGCAATACTATCATTTGGTGAAGAATCAGTTGGAACTTGGAAAATGAAGAAGCGGGAAGTGGGAAGCGGGAAGTTCAGTTCATTCAAAAAATCTTCCAACTTCCAGCTCCCAACTTCTATCCATTTATCATAAATTAGCATTGAGTTAAAAACGCAACCATGAGCTTTAAATTTGAAAAACTGATAATCTGGCAAAAGGCAATGGATTTTGCAGAAGACATCTCTAAGCTTTCATTACAGTTTCCTAAAAGAGAAGTTTATAATTTATCATCTCAGATTTTAAGAGCCTCAGATTCTGTTGCTTTAAATATTTCAGAAGGTTCAATTGAGCAATCAAATGCAGAATTTAACAGGTTTTTAGGGTATGCCGTCCGTTCGCTTGCCGAAACGGTGACTTGTTTATACAAGGCAAAAAGGAGAGAGTACATTACCCAATAACTATTTCAAAAACATTATCAAGAAGCCTACGATTTAATGAATATGATTATTGCCTTTAAGAACAAATTGAAATGATAAGCGGGAGGTCGGGAGTGGGAAGCGGGAAGTTTTTTTGAAAGCCATCTTCCAACTCCCAGCTTCCATCTCCCTGCTCCCATCCCAAAACTCAAAACCATGTCAAAGAAAATCAACAACATACAGCTAAGAAGCGAAGAAGTCCAAGAAATCCTAACCCGCGTACCGCATTGGATGATTCGATACGGAAACACCGTTTTTCTAAGTTTGATTTTGATGGTACTGTTGCTATCGTGGTTTATAAAATATCCGGACCTCATCACTTCCGAAGCCCTGATAACGACTTCAATCCCGCCTCAAAAAGAATATGCCAAAACTTTCGGCAGGATATCCCGTCTTTTGGTGGAAAACAATCAAGATGTGCCTGCAAATACACCTTTGGCTATACTGGAAAATGCTGCGGACTACAAAGATGTTTTTTTTCTCAAGTCAATATTGGATACGATTAAAACAGATACGGAAACTTTTGAATTTCCCATGGACAGCCTGCCAATTCTTTATTTGGGGGATTTGGAAACCGATTTTGCGCTGTTTCAAAACAACTATTACCAATACAAACTAAACAAAGAATTACAGCCTTTTGCCAACGAGGCATTGGCCAATAAATTCACGGAGACGGAACTTCAGGCAAGATTATCGCTTTTAGAAAATCAAAAGGACATCAATAAAAATGAGCTTCTTTTCAAGGAAAGGGAAGTTGCACGCCACAAGACACTGTTTGAAAAGGGGGTTATTTCATCCCAAGAATATGAAAACAAACAATTGGAATATTTTCAGGCTGAAAGGAATTATAAAAATATCAGTGTATCTATTTCCCAGTTGAGAGAAAGTATTAGCAGCGCCAAAAGAAATTCAAAGGGAAACCAAATAACTAAAAAAACCGAAGAACTAAAGCAGCTAAAAGCCGTTTTACAATCTTTTAACCAACTCAAAAAATCCATCAGAGATTGGGAATTGCAATATGCTTTTATTTCTCATATCGATGGGAAAGTATCGTTTTTAAACGCGTGGAGTGAGAATCAAAACATCGAAGCAGGCGATTTGCTGTTCACAATCATCCCCGCCGAAAATTCAAGATATATTGCAAAACTGAAAGCGCCCATTCAAAATTCCGGTAAAATCAAAAGAGGGCAAAAAGTAAATATCCGCTTGGAGAATTTCCCGGATGAAGAATTCGGGATGTTGACGGGTGTGGTGCGTAATATTTCACTATTGCCGGATAAAGAAGGCTTTTTTTCGGTGGATGTTGAATTGCCTGAGAAACTGATAACCAATTACAACAAAGAAATTGTTTTCACCCAAGAAATGAAAGGAGCAGGCGAAATTGTGACAGAAGATTTAAGGTTGATGGAACGGTTCTTTTATCAACTTCGCAATATTTTTAAACGATAATCGAGTCTATAGAAAAAACTTCTTAGCTTAATCCCACACGCAAAAAAATGTGAAGCTATCCCGGATTAATTCCACTGGCGATAAAAACTCCACACGCCCGTTTCATTGATTTACAGTTCAATCTTCAAGCCGTCATACGCCAAAAATACGTTTTCAGGCAAGGTTTTTTCCACCTCGGCGTGAAATCCCAACAGATGGCTGATGTGGGTCAGGTACGCTCTTTCGGGCGCAACTTTTCTGATAAACGCCAAAGCTTCTTCTAAGTTAAAGTGCGAATTGTGCGGTTCGATCCGAAGCGCGTTGACCACTAAAACTTTGGCATTTTTTACTTTTTCTATTTGCGAATCCGAAATGGTTTTTGCATCTGTCAGATAGACAAAATCATCCAAACGATACCCGAAAACCTGCCAGTTGTTGTGATCGACATCTATGGGTATGGCTACTTTTCCCCCAATTGTAAAAGGCTTGTCTTTTTCTACAAAGTGAACTTTGACTGAGGGAGCGCCCGGGTATTTGTTTTCGGATTCAAAAATATAATCAAAACGCTTTTCAAGCTCGATTATGACTCGCTTGTGTCCATAAATCGGGATATCGCCCTGCCTGAAAAAAAAAGGGCGGATGTCGTCCAGTCCCAACACATGGTCAGAATGTTCGTGGGTGAACAGGATTCCATCGATGTGTTGACAATTTTCGCGGAGCATTTGTTGTCTGAAATCGGGTCCGCAATCGATGATGTATCGATACTTTTCCCACTCTATTATAGCCGAAACACGCAACCTTTTGTCGCGGGAATCTTCGCTCAGACAAACCGGATGTGAACTTCCGATAACCGGAATTCCCTGCGAAGTACCTGTACCTAAAAAAGTAACTTTCAAAACCTGTTATATTTTACACAAAAATAGCTTAAAATATTCAAAAAAATTAAGCTTATCCTTATCTTTGTAACCTCTAACTCCAATGATATGTCATACGTTTTAAAAGGTGAAAAACCCTTCGAAACCACGCCTTCCATTCGTGACAAAGCTTTTCGAATCAATCTTAATGAAAATATCTACGGAACCTTTGCCGAAATAGGAGCCGGACAAGAGACGGTTCGGAATTTTTTCAGGGCCGGAGCGGCTTCAGGAACCATAGCCAAAGCCATGTCTGCCTACGACAAGGACTTTTCGGACGCGATTTACGGAGTTGAACAAGATGGCCGCTATGTGACGGAAACCCGGCTAATCCGAATGTTGCGCCACGAGATGAAATTGATGGAAGAACGCATCTCCCGTGAAAAGCATCCAAACAAGTTGTTTTTTACTTATGCAAACACGGTAGCCACCATCGATTTCAACAAAAAAAACAAGGGACATGGTTGGGTAGGTATTCGTTTTCAAGTAGAGCCGGACGAAGACTATAACGAAATCATTATCCACTTTCGGTTTCATGAAAACGATGCAAAATTGCAACAAGAAACCCTCGGGGTTTTAGGCGTAAATTTGATTTATGGCGCATATTACAAACATAACGAACCCAAAAAACTACTTCGCTACCTCTATGATCACATCGATTTTGATCAAATAGAAATCGATTTGGTCAACTTTTCAGGACCCCGGTTTGCAGATGTGGACAACCGTTTGATGAGCCTCCAGTTGGTTCGCAACGGCATGACCGAAGCAGTCATGTTTGGCCCGGACGGCAACAACGTGCTGCCGGCCAGCGTGCTCTACAAGAAAAACATTCTGGCGCTCCGGGGAAGTTTCCGTCCGGTGACTAAAGTAAATATGGATATCTACGAAAAATCGTATAAAATGTTTACCCACGAAAACCGTGTCGATCCGGAAAACACCAAAGTTATTTTTGAAATCACGCTGTCCAACTTAAGAGCTGAAGGCGAAATTGATGAGCGCGATTTTCTCGATCGCGCAGAATTGCTTTGTTCACTCGGACAAACAGTTATGATCTCAAATTATCAGGAATACTATCGGGTGGTGGAATATTTCTCCCGTTTCACTAAAAACCGTATCGGATTGGCGATGGGTGTCAACAATTTGGTGGACATATTTGATGAAAAATATTATAGGCATCTCAGCGGTGGTATCTTGGAAGCCTTTGGCAAACTCTTCTTCAAAGACCTGAAAGTATATCTCTACCCGATGCTCAATCCAAGTTTGGAAGAAATCATCGACAGCGACAACCTCAGGGTGCATCCGCGCATGAAAGAATTGTATAAATTCTTCAAGACCAACGGCAGGGTTGTTGACATCAAGGACTACAATCCGGAAATCCTCAATATATTTTCCCGCAGACTGTTGCAGATGATTTACAACGACGAATCTGGTTGGGAAGAAATGTTGCCGGAAGGTGTCGCCGAAATCATCAAAAATGAGTGCCTTTTTGGCTTTAAAGTACCTAAATAACACCTCGTTGAGTTTATGGTAAATGTGCAAAAACAGGATCGAAAGTTTTATTTTCCCGTTTGGAAATTATCCTTCGCGTTGCTTTCTTTTTTTGCATTTAACCACGGTTTGTTTGCCCAAGAACAAATATTAATCGGGAGAGTCACCCTCGAAAGTGTGGGTACGCCTGAAATATCGGTACTCAATACAACAAAAAAAACGGCTACCATCACCGATGAAAACGGTATGTTTGCCATCAATGCCGAAGCCGGCGATAACCTCCAGATTTCTTCCGTACAATCCGGCGAATACAACTTAGAGGTTAAAGAAGTTGATTTTACAGCCGAATTATTTGAAATTAAGCTGAAAATTGCCGTCAACCTGCTGAAAGAGGTGGAAGTCACCGAATACAAAAGCATCAACGCAACTTCGGTGGGTATCATCCCAGCCGGTTTTGTCAGCTACACTCCGGCAGAAAAAGATTTGATGCTCGCCAAAGGAAACGGATTGAGCATAGACGGAATCCTCAACATGTTATCGGGGCGCACCAAAAAAATGAAACGCAACTTAGCCGTCGAAAGAGACCAAATGGCCTTGGCGCAAATCCAATCGCTCTATGCAGACGATTATTACATCCAAAAATTAAAAATTCAAGAAGTTCAAATCCCGGCTTTTCAATATTTTTTACTGGACAATGCCGACTTTGTCAAAGCGATGAAAGCCAAAAACGTCAAACTAACCTCATTCCTGTCACTCGATTTAGCCGACAAATTTTTGAAATTGCAGCATGAATCGGATAAAGACTAAGATGATGTCTTTAATAGTTCACTAAAACCTATTCACCCGAAAGTTCAAATCGAATTTTTTAATCCAAAATTTGGAAATTACCCATCACTTGATATGTATGATTTACAAATATTTATGAGCCTATCCCTTTTTGCCTAAAATTTCCATTTTCCTTGGACTTTCAGCACTTGCTCAATGATGTCTCTTACACATCCCTGCCCGCCATTTCGATGGGAAACATAGAGCGATAACTGCTTCACTTCGGGTACGGCATCTTGCGGGCATGCCGGCAATGCGACCATTTTCATGGCGGCCATGTCCAATATATCATCCCCCATATACAAAGTTGAAGCCGGATCAATTCCGTAGTCTTCAAAAAATTCTTGCAAAGCTTTGTCTTTTTCGACAATCCCAAAGTATATATCTGTGATTCCCATTTCGCGAAGCCGCAACCGGACTCCTTCATTGACACCACCGGAAATCACACAAAACCGATACCCCAACTCGATGGCATACTTGACAGCAAAACCGTCTTTTGTATTCATTGAACGAAGCAATTCCCCGTCGTTTGATATCTGAAAACGACCATCGGTGAGAACTCCGTCAACATCTAAAACAAAAGTTTTGATGATTCCTAAATATTCTTTATAATTCTTCATAAGTATCTCGTATAGAGCTTGTTATTAGTTTATAAATCTCTTTTGTTCTGCCTTCAGGCAACAAAGCCAAATGTTTTTCGACGGTCTCCTTATCGTTTCTTTTGGCAGGTCCGGTTTGGGCTTCTTTGGGATTGATGCGCATTATTTTATCGGCCGTTTCCCTAATCAATGGTTTTAACAATTCAAACGAAAGATTGTTTGCTTGACACAAATCAAATCCTATTTGAAAGAGATGGTTGACAAAATTATTGACAAATGTCCCTGCCAAATGCAATTTCAACCGCTGGTTAGAATCTAAAAATTGATGGTTTTTAGATAAACTCTCCGCCAACTCGATCAGCAATTCCCTGTCCTTGTCTGTACCTGCTTCCAAAAGCAAGGGAATTTCAGCATAATTGAAGTTTATATACTTTGAAAAACTTTGAAAAGAATAAAAAACACCTCGCCTGTGTTTGCCGGATATCGCTTGTATATTTGTCGCCCCTGAAGTGTGCAACACCAAATAATCGCCCCGAGGTATTTGTTCGGATACCAATTCAATTGCTTCATCAGAAACGGCTATCAAACAAACATCTGTTGACCCGATAGATGAGAAATCAGCAGATACTTTGGCAAATTGTTTAAAATCAGCCAAGGATTTTTGATTTCTGCCAATCACTTTTTCCACTTTGACTTTTTCGCTTTTATGCCATGCTTTTGCCAAATGGAAAGCAAGATTGCCGCTACCGATTATGGTGACTTTTATCATTTTGCGAAAGTAAGGTTAAACCTTATAAATAAGAAATCTATACCTCAAATAATTGTCAAATTTCATGCGTTTTATCCCAGTATATTCTCTTTATAAATCGTAAATTTGTCCGTTTTACAAAAACTATCAACATGATACTTAAAAAACTTTCTCAAATACTATTTTCGACACGTTTAACGGCTATTCTCTTCCTTGTTTTTGCCATAGCCATGGCTGCAGGGACTTTTATTGAAGATGCCTACAACACCGTAACCGCCCGCGCTTTGATATACAACAGCTGGTGGTTTGAAGCCATCATGGGGTTTTTCTTAATCAATTTTATTGGAAACATAGACAAATACAGATTGCTCCGAAAAGAAAAATGGGCTACTCTTACACTCCATTTGGCTTTTATCCTTATCATATTGGGTGCTTTTATAACCCGGTATTTTGGTTTTGAAGGCATGATGCCCATCCGGGAAGGAAGTACGGAAAATGTTTTTTATTCGGACAATACTTTTTTGACCGTTTACATCGACGGGAAAATCAACGGAGAACCCAAAAGACGCATTGTGCCTAAAGAAAAATTATTGCTTTCTACCGAAGCTGACAATCATTTCAAAATCAAAACAGATTACAACGGCAAGCCGGTAACTATCGAATATGTCGATTATATATTGGCTGCCAAAGAAACTTTTCAGCCCAACGAAAAAGCACCTTTAACCCTTAAAATTGTAGGAACCGGTTCAAAAGGCAGAGAAGAAGTTTTTATCAAGGAAGGCGAAACTAAACTCATTGCCAATATGCCTTTTGCATTCAACAACATGACCGATGGTGCCATCAACATTCTCTACAAAAATAACGATTATGAAATTTTAAGCCCTTTCCCCGGTGGATACATGCGCATGGCTGATCAGCTCACAGGCAATCTGATTCAGGACAGCATCCAACCACTGATGCTCCGATCGCTATACAATATTGCCAACATTCAGTTTGTCATCCCCGAACTGGCTGCCAAGGGAAATGTGGTGTTGAAACAAGCCGAAAAACCAACCCAAGCAGATGAAGATGCCCTACTTGTCGATGTGACAGCCGACGGAACTACCAAACGTGTTACATTGATGGGAGCAAAAGGAACCATAAAAAACCCTACGGCTATAAAAATAAACGATTTGGACATCAATCTGCACTATGGCTCAGTTCAATATCAATTGCCTTTCGCCATCAAACTGAATGATTTTATCGCTACAAAATATCCGGGAACTGAAAATGGCTATTCATCTTATGAAAGCAAAGTTACTGTAGTGGACGGAACAGAAAAATTTGATTATAAAATCTATATGAACCATGTCCTCGATCGAAAAGGATACCGCTTTTTCCAATCTTCTTT